>JBOGGB010000074.1:0-14689 GCA_050743605.1 Acidimicrobiales bacterium | reverse complement strand
GTTGGGACGCGGCCAGCTTCGCCGCGAAGGAGCACGGGCTGCCGACCCTGAGCCGGCTCATCGGCGACGTCACCGATCACCAATGGGGCAGGGCGCTCGTGTTCGCGGCATGGCTCTCCCTCGGGCTCTACCTCGCTCTCGCGTGGCGCGGGAGCGAGGATGGGCCGACCACGGACCTGGGGCCGGCGTCGCGACGCTCGGGACCACGCCCCGACCGCTCGGGGCCCGGGCCTCGTCGCTCCGGTCCACGTCCGCGCCCCCTTCGGCCACGCGACACGGGACCCCCATGACCTCAGGAGCGATCGTGTGGGCGGTCATCGGAGCGGGATGGGTTGCCTGGGTCGTGGTCACCCGCTGCGTACGGCCGCTCCCCGGGATCGCCGCGGTGGTACATGCGGTCCTCGGGTCGTGGCTCGGGCGGCTCATCGCACTCGCGGCGTGGGCCGAGGCCGGCTGGCACCTCTTCGGTCAGCGTCCCTGAGCGGCCCCGAGCCCTGAACGGCCCCGAGCCCTGAACGGCTGGATGGCTCGGCGGTGGTGGACGGCGCCCTCTCGCCGCGTCGCCGCTGCAGGCCGCCGCGTCAGACCTGCAGCTGGTCCAGCGCGGCCAGAACCGTCCGGTGGAACGTTGGGTAGGCGTAGATCATCCGTGCGAGCTCTTCGGTCGCGACCCTCGCATGCACGGCGAGCGCGACGAGCCCGAGCATCTCGCCACCCGTCGGGCCGGCCGTCGTCGCGCCGACGAGCACCCCGCGTGCCCGGTCCTGCACGAGCTTCACGAAGCCCGCGTTGCCTGGTCCGTGGATCCAGCCACGAGCGGAGGTCGCGAGCTCCGTGCACGCGACGGCGACGTCCAGCCCTTCGGCACGCGCCTGCGCCTCCGTCATGCCGACCGCGCCGATCTCGGGGTCGGTGAAGGTCACCCGGCTGAGCGCGTGGTAAGAGGCCTCCTTGGTCTCGCGGCCCAAGATGTCCTGGGCAACGATGCCGGCCTGGTACATCGAAAGATGCGTGAACGCGCCCATGCCGGTCACGTCCCCGACCGCCCACACTCCCGGGCGCACCCGGCATCGCCCGTCGACCGGGATGCCTGGACCGTCCACGTCGACTCCGAGCGTCGCCACGCCGATCGCGGCGAGGTCCGGGCGGCGCCCGGTCGCGACGAGGAGCCGCTCGCCTGCGACCGCTCCGCGCTCCAGCTGCACGGTGAACCGGCCCCCGCGCTCCTCGACGCCACGGACGCGGGCGCCCGTGTGCACGTGGACGCCGTCCGCGCCGAGGGCGTCGTGGACCGCCTTGGACGACTCGGGCTCTTCCGCCGCGAGCAGCCGGTCCGCGGCCTCGACGAGGTGGACCTCGACCCCGAAGCGAGCGAAGACCTGGCCGAGCTCCGTGCCGATCGACCCTCCTCCGAGCACGATGAGCGACTCCGGGAGGTCCTCGCACCGAACCGCCTCGCGATTGGTCCAGTAGCGGGTGCCGGCAAGTCCGGGCACCGGCGGCACGGACGCAGAGGCCCCGGTCGCCACAACGAGCGCAGAGCCGGCTTCGATGCGCGTGTCGCCGACCCGGACATGGCGCGGTCCCTCGACCACGCCCCGGCCACGGACGAAGTGCCCGCCCTTCGAGCGGAACCGGTCGACCGCCACGGTGTCGTCCCAGTGGTCAGTGGCTGTCGCGACGCGTCGGGCGACTGTCCCCCAGTCCGGGACCACCGTCGCCGACCAGGCCATCCCGGGGAGGCGAGCGGATTCCGCGAGGAGCCCGGCGGCGCGCACCATCATCTTGGAGGGGATGCAGCCCCAGTACGGGCACTCCCCGCCCACGAGACCGGCGTCGATACCCGCCACCGACATCCCCGCCTCGGCGAGGCGGCCAGCGACGTCCTCTCCGCCCGGGCCCATCCCGAGGACGATCGCGTCCACGTGCTCCGGGACGTCAGTCATCGGGGCCCGGCCCGACCGTGGGCTGCACTGCGCACGCGACCGGTGTGCCGGGCTTCACCAGCCGACCTATGCGTGGGGCATCGGCGTGCGATGACCGCCGCGCGCACCGTCGGATCCGTGGAGCCCGAGGCGCTCCTCGCGCTCGAGCCGCGCACGGCGTGCCGGGACGACGATCGATTCGTTGCGGACGTGGAAGAACCACGCCGTCATGGCGACGGCTCCTTGGATGCCCATGCCGGCGAGCCCGAGGAAGATGAGGAGCCCCAACGTGAGGTACGCGTCGTTCGGGCCCACCCACTGCTTGGCGTGGATCCACGTGATCATCGCCATCGTGAAGAAGAACAGCCCCCACCACGAGCTTGCCGCGACCACGGCGGTACGCGCCGTCCTCCGCGAGCCGCCAGACAGCGACCGGAGTGGTCCTGGGATCGCCGCGCCGACGGCGAGGAACACGAGCAGGATCCCGCCTGCCACGACCCCGGGCCACCAAGTGTCCGTGTACACGGCCAGAGTGGCGAAGCACATCGCGCAGGCGAAGAAGAGAGTCAGCCCGCTCAGCGTCAGGTACAGCCTCCGCACTCCCAGCTCACCTCGCCTTCCTCGCCGGCCGCTCCGTGCCGGACTCGACGTACGCCCTCCACACAGCTTGCCCTACACGTCGACGCCGGGCCATCCGGAGGCCGACGGCGCGGCGGTCCACGACGGCGCGGCGGTCCACGACGGGCCGGTTTGCGCCACCGAGCTCAACCCGTGACCAGGCCGACCGCGAACCCGTCATACCCTCGCGGGTCCACCGTCTGGAGGGCAGTCACGAGGAGGCGCGGCTCTGCCCCCATGACCTCCAGCGCACGGCGAGTCCCCACGTCGCCGGGGTCTTCGGCACGGGGGTCGAGGATCCTCCCGTCACGCACCACGTTGTCGACGACGAGGAGCGTCCCCGGCCTCGCCAGGCGGAGCGCCCAACGGACGTACTCCGGGTAGGTCGGCTTGTCCGCGTCGACGAAGACGAGGTCGAAGGGGCGCCCGTCCTCCCCTTCGATCGCGGCCAGCGAATCGAGGGCAGGTCCGAGCCGCAGCTGGACCACACCGTCCACCCCCGCACGCACGAAGTTGCTCCGCGCGACCTCGGCATGGTGCGGGTCGAGCTCGAGGGTGACGACGGTGCCGCCGTCGGGGAGCGCCTTGGCCATCCAGATGGTGCTGTACCCGGCGAGCGTGCCGATCTCGAGCACCCGACGAGCGCCAAGGGCACGGACGAGGACGTGGAGGAGCATGCCCTGTGGCGCCGAGACGTTGATCGGCGGCAACCCTGCCTCGCCCGCCGCGCGGAGCGTCTCGGCAAAGACCGGGTCGTTCGGGAGGAGGGTGTCGGTGAGGAAGCGGTCCACGTCGGTCCAGAGCGTCTCGTCCATGGGCCCATTCGTAGCCGATCGCGCGACCAAGCGCCGAACAGCGGGTGCGGCGATCACGCGTCGACCGGGGTGACGTGGATGGGCATGTCGGCCCCGACACGTCCTGGCACCCGCCGCCACGCGACCCCGACCAGGACGATCATCAGGGCGCAGCAGATGGCAGCCGCGTCGAATGGCACCCACGGCGCGACGCCGAACAGCCCGCCGGCTGCCACGGCGGCGAGCGCCGTCGTCCCCGTCTGGCTTGCCGCGAAGAGGCCCTGAGCATGGCCGTGGCGCTCTGGCGGAGTGCCCTCTCCGAGAAGCGATTGGGCCGCAGGCAACGCGAGCGCGAAGCCGACCGACTCCCAGATGCCCAGCACCATGAGCGGGAGGACCCCGGGGACGAACGGGTAGGCGGCGCAGAAGCCGGCGGTCCAACAGAGTGCGCACACTCCGAGCACTCGCCGGTCGAAGTGGTCCGCCAGCCAACCCGCTGGGCGCGACATCAGGGCGAACGGCATGGCGAAGAGGGTCCAGCTCACCCCTACCTCCCAGGTGGACGCACCGTGATGGGTCATGAGCAGCGTCCAGCAGGACTCGTAGACGCCCGTGTTGATGCCGATGGTCGCCGACGCGAGGAGCGCGCCCCACACCGCGAGCTCTGCGGTGCTCCGGGGGAGCCTCTTCCCGCCCGGCCGCCGCTTCTCCGACGGATCCCTGGGGACCGCCGGAACCTGCTCCTTCGGGCGACCCGCGGGCGCGCCCTGATCTGGGGCGCCGCGGAGCGGGACGCCCGTGGCGGCCACGCCCATCCCGGTGGCCGCGCGGCTCGCTGCGAGGACTGGGCCGATCGCCACGACGGAGGCCACGCCTGCCGCGACGAAGAGCCAGTGCATCGCGGACACGCCTGCGAGGCTGCCGAGCACCGGCCCGACGCCCAGGCCGCCGAGCTCGGCGCCGTAGATGCGCCCGGTGGCGCGACCACGGGCGGACATCGGCACCGCGTGCGAGAGCATCGCGAGCGCGGCCACCATCGCCCCCCCGGCCCCGGCACCCTGGAGCGCGCGGAAGACGACGTCCAACGCCACCGGGGCCGGCACGAGGAAGAGGAAGCTGCCTGCGGCGTAGACGACAAGGCCGCCCACCAGCACGGGCAGCCTGCCGAGGCGGTCGGAGAGGCCCCCCGACGCGTACTGGAAGACGAACGCCGCCGCGAAGTACGCGGCCATCACGGCCCCGACGATCACGTCGGACCCGCCGTGCACCTTCACGTAGAGCGGGAGCAGCGGGAGGATGGCTCCGGCACCGGCCCATTGCAGCAGGACCGCGATCGAAAGCGACCGGACGAGGCTGGAGACGGCGGGCGAGAACGCCCCCGCCTCGCGGGACGCGCCCAGTCGGAGCTCGGGAGACGCGTCCATGTGCCCATCATGCCTCTGGCCCTGGCGCGGCTCGCACCCGGAGGACTACGGACTGTCCCAGCCTGATGGGAGGTACGCTCGCACACGCCGTGCCACGGCGCGACGACGTTCGCACCAAGGAGGGGCGATGACCATCGAGACGTCGTACCGCTACGAGCAGATCAGCCCGAAGGCGTACGAGCATCCTGCAGATCGCGCCGCGACCTCGGCGCTCCACTCCGTTCCCCTGCTCGACAAGGTCATCAAGAGGCTGATCGACCTGGGCCACGAGAAGCGGCTCCGCCAGATCATCCAGGGCAACGCGGTGAAGCTGGGACCCGAGCAGCTCGCCGAGGTCTGGAGCCGTTACGTGCAGGCGGCGACGATCCTCGATCTGCCGTTCGTACCAGACCTCTACGTCTACAACCGGGCCGACGTGAACGCGATGACGCTTGGTGCCAACAAGCCGATCGTCGTCCTGAACTCCTCGCTCGTATCCGGCTACACGATCGACGAGGTCCAGACGGTCGCCGCGCACGAGGTCGGGCACGTGCTCTCTGAGCACTACTACTACACGACGGCGCTCGTGCTGCTCGGCCAGTTCCTGAACGGCGCGCTCCCCAAGTCGCTCCTGCTCGGATTGCCGGCCCGAGGCCTCTACTACGCGCTCTTGGAGTGGGCGCGCGCAGCCGAGCTCTCCGCCGACCGCGCGGCAGCGCTCGTGCGGTCCGACCCACTCGATCCCTGCCGCGTCATGATGCGCCTCGCCGGCGGCGCGCTCCAGGGCATGCACTTCGAAGCCTTCTTGAAGCAGGCGACCGAATACCACGGAGAGGACGACCTCTTCTCACGGCACGCCCGCTTCTGGGCAGAGCTCGGCATGGACCATCCCTTCGCAGTCCGACGCGTGAAGGAGCTCGTCGAGTGGGTCCAGTCAGGCGACTACGACAGGATCCGCTCGGGCTCCTACCCCCGGCGCGGGCAGGAGCCTCCTCCGTCGGCGGAGTTCGACGCGGCAGTCTCGGCATACCGCGCCAAGTTCTCCGCCTTCATGGACCGCACGGCAGGTGACGTGCAGCGCCTGGGCCGCCAGTTCGGCGACTGGCTGAAAGCGCGCGTGCCGGGCGGCGGGACGGCCGCGGACGAGCCGGACGAGCCGGACGACCCGGACGATCCGGACGACCCGGACGAGGACTGACCCCACTCCTCTGGGCGGCGGCGGACAGGCGGTATGCGTCAGCCAGCGCGCGCGCCGTGGCCATTGGAGGAGGCGCCGCCGTCTCCGGCTACTTCGGGGCCCGGGCGGGGCGCCGGCGCGCTGCGCGTCTCGTGCCGTGTGCCGAGCTCCGTGCGCGCGGCCTCGGCCCTGGCCACCTCCGCCTTCCCGACCGCCTCGAGCAACGGAGACATGTAGCCCACTCCCGCGACGAGCACACCCACGAGCATCACGGCCATCCCGAGCAGCCGAGTCTCCTGGAAGCTCGAGAGCACCCCGCCAGCCAAGCCCAGGACCACCCCGGCGGCGCCGATCACCGCACCGATGCGCCCGATCCGCCCGGCCACGGTCGACAACACCAGGATGGCGAACGCACCGAGGCCGAGCACGATGCCCACGGCTCCGTGGGCGGCGTAGACCCCCGTGTCACGCACGGGGAGGATCGCCGCGGACCGCCGGAACGGGACCGAGACGATGACGACGACACCGAGCGCGAGCTCGAGCGCCACGACTAGGCCCATCGCGGTCCAGATGCGCCGCACGGCACTCTCGGAGAGACGAAGCGATGGCAGTTCGGCTCCTGCGGCGGCGCCGGCGGGCGGCGCGCCGGCGGGCGCGACGCGCACGAGCAGGTTGTAGGTCACGACTGCGACGACAAGGTGCATCACCATGAGGGTTGCCACACCCTTCGCTGTCTCCCCCTCGAACAAGATCCAGACGTCGGGGAGCCACGACACCACGGAGACGATCACGGCAAGCCGAAAGAGGAGCCAGTGAGCGGAAGAGCTCAGCCGGGAGACCGCAGCCCAGCCAACCGCGCCGAAGAGCACCCCCCCGACCGTGAGCGTCCCGTAGTCCGTGAAGTCGAAGTGTGAGAAGTGGCGCGTGCTCGGGAACTCGCTCGTCGCGACGTGCACGGCGAGTGCGTCCAGCGCCAGCGCCAGCGCCACCGACGCCAGCGTGGCGAGCATCCATCGGATGCCCGACGGCGGCCGGCCCGGCCGGAGATCCAGGCGCGCCGCACGCCGCACCCGCTCGAGCCATGCAGGCTCGTGCGGGCCCGGGGAGGCCGGATCCTGCCGATCCGGCCCGGAGGCGCGGCCCGCCTCTGTGCCGGGAACGGGCTCCACCTCCTCATCACACCACGGCCGGCCGCTCTGCCGGCGTCACCGGTAGATTCGCTTCGATGGAGTTCCAAGAGGTCGTCACGCGAAGGCACATGGTGCGCCGTTACCGAACGGATCACGTTCCGCGAGAAGTGGTCGACGTCGTCGTGGCGAACGCCCTGCGCGGCCCATCAGCCGGGTACTCCCAGGGGTTCGGGTTCCTCGTCCTCGAAGATCCCCACGACATCGCTCGGTTCCGCGCGGCGTCGACCCCCGAGGCGGACCCCGAACTCTGGTTCGCAGCGACCTTCGACGCCCCTCTTGTCGTGGTCGCCTGCTCCAACAAGGACGCCTACCTCGACCGCTACGCGAAGCCCGACAAGGGGTTCACGGACCGCTCGGACTCCTGGTGGCCCGCGCCGTACTGGGACATCGACACGGGGTTCGCGGCCATGCTGATCCTCCTCACCGTGGTCGACCTCGGCTTGGGGGCGTGCTTCTTCGGGATCCCAAGCACACGAATCGCCGCCGTGCACGAGTCATTCGGAGTGCCCTCGGACTTCCACCCGATCGGCGCGATCACGATCGGTTACCCCGACGAGCCGGCTCGCGACCTGCAAGCCAGGCGGAGAGATCCGGCGGACATCGTCCATCGCAGCCACTGGACATGCTGACCTGCGAGGCAACTAGCCGATGACCGACGTCCCGTCGAGCGTCAATCGGCACCACGACGGCGCGCCCGACATGCACGGCGAGCCGAGGGGCGTGGCGTTCGCGCTCTCGGGCGGCGCCAACCTCGGGCCCGTTCAGGCCGGGACCATCGCCGCACTTGTGGAGTCCGGGATCCACCCCGACCTGCTCGTCGGCACGTCGGTAGGCGCACTCAACGCGGCGTTCCTCGCCACGCGCCCCGGGGTGACCGGAACCCACCAGCTGGTGGCTGCATGGAGCAAGCTGACGAGGCGCGACGTCCTGCAGCTGAACCCGTTCCGTGCGTTGGCCGGGTTCCTCGGGGTTCGTGACCATCTCATCTCCCCTCTACGCCTCCGGTCGCTGATCCGCCGCTGGATCGACCTCGCGCGGATCGAAGACGCACCTACCCGCCTCGCCATCACGGCCACCGACGCCTTGTCAGGGGAATCGGTCACGCTGACCGAGGGGGACGTCGTGGATGCGCTCGTCGCCAGCTCGGCCATCCCTGGGATGTTCCCGCCGGTCCAGATTCATGGTCGCTGGCTCGTCGACGGAAGTCTCTCCGCCAACCACCCCGTCCGCCAGGCACAGGACCTCGGGGCACGTGACGTCTACGTGGTCACCACCGCGACCGCTCCGCGGATCCGCCCCCCGCGCGGGGCAGTAGCCGTGGCCATGCACTCGGTCTCGCTCGTGACGACCAGGATCGCGCTTCAGGAGACCGAAGAGGCCGTCCGCCGCGCCATAGCCGAGGGAGGCAGGATCTTCGTCGCACCCTCGGCTGAGCCCGTCGCGCCGAGCACGTTCGACTACCGTCACGGCGCGCGGCTTGCCAGGCTCGGCTACGAGCGCGCCCGCTCGTGGCTCGAGGCCGATCCTCGGCCGCTCGTGCCACAGTCCCCGGGCGAGCGCACGAGCGACTGACCGTTGCCGGCCTAACCTCTCCCGTCATGAGCGAGCCGGTCCCGCGCCATATGCCAGGGAGCGACCCTAGAGAGGGACAAATGGGAGAAAGGATCGAGACCACGATCCTGGCCAATGGCCTGCGCGTCGTCGCCCTGCCCGACCTGTCGACGCCCGCGGCCGCGCTCGCTGTCCACTACGACGTGGGCTTTCGCTCCGAGCCTCGAGGATCCAGCGGGTTCGCGCACCTCTTCGAGCATCTGATGTTCCAAGGCTCGGAGCACCTCGAGAAAGGGGAGCTCCCGCGGCTCATCCAGGGTAGCGGCGGCGTCTTCAATGGCTTCACCCGGCCCGATGCCACGGTCTACTTCGAGCAGCTGCCCGCGGGCGCGCTCGAGCTGGCGCTCTTCTGCGAGGCCGATCGCATGCGCGCGCCGCGGATCACCGAGGAGGACCTGGCCAACCAAATCGCGGTGGTGAAGGAAGAGATCCGGGTGAACGTGCTGAACCAGCCCTACGGAGGGTTTCCGTGGCTCGCGGACCTCCCGCCCCTCCTGTTCGATTCCTTCGCCAACTCGCACAACGGCTACGGCAGCTTCGACGACCTCGATGCCGCCTCGCTCGAAGACGTCCACCGCTTCTTCGACAGCTACTACGCCCCCGCCAATGCCGTCGTCACGATCGCGGGGGCGATCGACGCGGAAGCTGCGATCGGCGCGGTCGAGCGGCACTTCGGCGACATCCCCGGTCGTGAGGTGCCGCCACGGCCAAGCTTCGCGGAGCCGGCGGTCGAGGGCGAGCGCCGGGCCGAGCGGGTCGACCAGCTCGCTCCGTTGCCTGCGCTCGCGCTGGGATACCGCGTGCCGGACCCCATCGCCGACCAGGAGCGCTACTGCGCGACGGTCCTGCTGGCAAGCCTGCTCACGCACGGGAGCGCCTCCAGGCTCTTCGACCGCCTGGTGCGCAGGGACAAGCTGGCCGCGGACGTCGGCGCGATGTGGGGAGGGCTCGACTCTGCCTGGTCCAGCCGTGACCCGACGTACCTCGCGTTCATTGTCCACTATCCCGAAGAGAGGCTCACCGAGCGCATCGTCTCGGTGGTCGACGCCGAGATCGAAGCGATCGCTGCCGGCTTGCCGGCATCGGCGCTCGAACCCGTCCTTTCGCAACTCACCTCCGAGCACTGGATGCAGATCGACTCCAAGTACGGGCTCGCGATCCAAGCCGGCTTTTTCGAGCAGCAGCGGGACCACCCTCGGCTTGCGTTCGAGCTCGCAGATCGGCTCGCCGCGGCGGCACCCCTCGTGGCCGATGTCGCCGCGGAGTGGTTCGCGCCGCGCAACAGGGCGGTTTGCACGCTCGTCCCCGGGAACGAGCCATGACGTTCGGACCGCGCCCGACGCTCCCCGATCCCGGACCGTACCCGTCCGTGACGCTCGGGGTCGTCTCGGACGTGCAGACCCCCAACGGCATGCGCGTCGTCGCGGTCCGCCGCCCGCAGGTGCCGCTCGTTCAGATCCGCCTGCAAGTCCCGCTCGGCGACGTGCGGGTACGAGATGGAGCGGCGCTTCGTCTCTTGCCGAAGATGCTGCTCGCCGGCACTGGCGCGCGGAGCGGGAGCGAGGTGGCGGCGGCGATCCAGCGCATCGGCGCGACCCTCGGCGTGTCGGAAGACCCCGACCACCTCTCCTTCGCCGCCGCAGGACCTGCCGGACGTCTCGAAGAGCTGCTCGAGCTCCTGGGTGAGATCGTCGCCCTTCCTTCGTTCCCCCGCGGCGAGATCGTAGGAGAGCGAGAGCGTGTCGCGCAGGAAGTGGTGCAGGAGGCCGCGGACCCGATCGCGCTGGCCACACGCGCCCTGTGGGCCGAGCTGTTCCCAGGGCATCCCTACGCAGAACCCTTGCCGGGGATCGCTTCTGTGCGCAGGACCGGCCGCAGCTCGTTGAGCCGATTTCACGAGACGCACCTGCAACCCTCGGGCAGCGCCCTCGTCGTGGTGGGTGACGTCGATCCGGATCGGGTCATCGACATCGCCCACGGCACGCTCGGCACCCTGCCCGCCGGGCCAGGTGCCGACGGTGCCCGGACGCTGGACCCGCCGAGCCCTCCGGCAGGCGGAGGCGGGATCCTCGTCGTCCACCGTCCGGGGGCGGTCCAGTCGAACCTCCGCATCGGCGCACGTTGCGCAGGTCGCCACGATCCCTCCTTCCCGGCGCTCCTGATCGCCACGACCGTCCTTGGCGGCAGCTTCATGAGCCGCCTCGTCACGAACCTGCGCGAACGCAACGGCTACACGTACTCGCCGCGGGCCGTCATCGACGAACGCCGGCTCGCCGCCGCAGCGACGGTGCGCGCCGAGGTGGCGACCGAGGTGACGGCGAAGGCGCTCGCCGAGGTGCTCTACGAGCTCGCCCGGATGGCGACTGCCGAAGTGACCGCAGCGGAGCTGGACTCGTCCCGTCGCTACGTCGCGGGGGTGGTCGCGATGGCTGCGTCGACCCAGGCAGAGCTCGCCAGCCTGCTCGCGAGCCTCGTGAGCAACGATCTCGACCCCTCATACCTGGAGAGCTTTCTACGAGACCTCGCGGACCTCGACACCGGTCTGGTGTCCACCGTGGCTCGACGCGCGCTCGGCCCGGCGGCCATGACGACGGTCGTCGTGGGCGACGCCGATCTCGTCACCGAACCGCTCTCTTCCCTCGATCGCGTGAGGGTCGTCGCGCTGTAGGTGAGAGCCGGGACGCTGTGGTCGTCAGGCACAGGCAGCGCAGCGTCCGAGAATCGCGAAGTGATGGGGATCGATCGAGAAGCCGAGCCTCGACTTGGCGGTGCGAGCCAAGCCGCGGAAGAGCTCGTCGGGAGCCTCGATGGTGACTCCGCACTCTTCGCAGATCAAGTGGGCGTGGGCGGAAGACGCGAGCTGGTAGGTGGCCGGCCCGTGCCCGAGGTGCGTGTGCACGACCACCCCGAGGCGCTCGAGGTCTTCCAGGTTCCGGTAGATGGTCGAGACGTGCACGTCCGGGGCTCTGGTTTGGACCGCCTCGGCTAGCTCGTCGACGGTCAGATGGCCCTGAGCCTCGAAGAGCACTTCGAGCAGCACCCGCCGCGAGGGCGTGGCCCGCCCTCCCCGGGAGCGCACCAAGGTCAGCACGTCGTCCACCGTCGAGACCTTCAGGGACTTCGCGTCGCGAGGCGCGATCGGCTTGCTCACTCCCCCAGCATACGATCGTGGCCGCGATGCAGGTTGCAGGCACTTGCGAACCGGTCGCATGAGTGAACAGAATGTCCGGGAGACCTCCGCCGGCGAGAGGCGATAGTCCGTCGGCCGCCTGCCGCCATCGACTCGAGGAGCAACCGCATGTCCGTGACGGAGGCGCCTACCCTGATGGGGCGGATGAGGCAGGTCCGCTCGACGCTGAGCCCGAGCGAATGGCGCCGGGCGGGGGGCATGTTCGCCACCATCCTGGCGCTGCACGCGATCGGGTTCGGCATCTTCATCCTCTTCGTCGTTCCCGACCACTACAAGGGTCTCGGCATTGGGGTGAGCATCACCGCCTACACCCTGGGCCTTCGCCACGCCTTCGACGCCGACCACATCTCGGCCATCGACAACACCACCCGCAAGCTCATGAACGAGCGGCGCAGGTCAACGGGGTCCAGGCGCCCGCTCGGCGTCGGCTACTACTTCTCCCTCGGCCATTCCACCATCGTCATCGCCATCGGCGCCGGGATCGTGATCGCCGAGAAGGCCGTCTACGGGATGGTGTCCAACAACCACTCCGGTCTGGAACAGTTCGGCGGGGTGTTCGGCACCATCATCTCGGCGAGCTTCCTCTATCTCATCGCCCTGCTCAACATGCTCATCCTGGTCGGGATCATCAAGGTCTTCCGGGCCATGCGGCGGGGCACGTACGACGAGGCCGAGCTGGAGCGCCAGCTGGAGAGCCGGGGCCTCATGTACCGCTTCTTCGGCAGGTGGATGAGGAGCATCACCATGGAGTGGCAGATGTACCCGGTCGGGGTGGTCTTCGGCATGGGCTTCGATACCGCCACCGAGGTCGCCCTACTCGCCACCACCGCTCTGCTCGCCACCCAGTCGCTGCCGTGGTACTCGATCATGTGCCTGCCGATCCTCTTCGCCGCCGGCATGTCGCTCATGGACACGCTCGACGGCATCTTCATGAACGGCGCCTATGGCTGGGCATTCTTCAATCCGGTCCGCAAGGTCTATTACAACCTCGCCATCACGGGACTCTCGGTCGCGATCTGCTTCTTCATCGGCTCCATCGAGATCCTCGGCCTCCTCCCGATGGAGCTGCACATCCACGGCTCGTTCTGGGACTTCATGGAGAACTTCAACATCAACACCGCCGGCTTCGTCATCGTCGCCATGTTCGTCGCCACCTGGGCCATCGCGCTCGCCGTGTGGAAGATCTTCAAGGTCGAGGAGAAGTGGAGCGCCCGGCTCGAGCGGAGCGAAGCCAGCCTGTCATGACATCCGGGTTCCCTGGACTCCACCATCAGTGTCCGCGACGCCTACGGGCGAGACGACAGCCACTACTCGCTCGGCTCGGCGCTGAACCACCCGCTGCTCCATCTGACGTTCATCGGGGTCGAGGCCAAGCAGCAGCTGCAGCTGGCAGCTGACAGGCGAGCGCCTGCCCGACGCTCCAGTGACAGAACCGCCAGCGAGCTCGCTCTCGCCATCTACATGATCAGCAACTGACCAACCCTGTCCGCCGGACCGGGGGAAGCTCACCACGCTGCTGCCCATCCTCGGTCGGCACACGTCGTCGGAGGCTGCGTGGCCCCTCCTGTAGGAGGGCTATGGCGATCTCAGACGGTCGGTATTCGATGGCGTTCGGTCGGTTGCCCACCCCATGCGCAACTACTACCTTCTGAGGGGCCTGCCCGACGCCTTCGGCGAGTTTCCCGAAGATCCCGACTATCGGCACCGCGACCAGCCAGCTCTGCTGGTCAGGATTGAACCTGTCTCAGGCCCACGGCGGCGGCGTCGGGCCTTCTCTCGTCGTGATCAGACGCCGCAGGCTGGAGTTGATGTAAAAGCCCCAAGCGTTCGAGCACGCCCCGAAGCACTCGAACTCTGGAACGAGGCCAACATGGGAGAAACGAACCTCGGTGTGGCCGTCCGCCTCGGACAGCTCGAAGATGACTTCCGTGCCGGTCCACTCGCTCGGGTCCTCGGGACCCTCAAGGTACGCGTCGACGATTTTCCAGACCACCTTTTGCCTCGGGACTAGCTCAGTGACCTTCTGCTTCGAGTAGTGAGCCCCCGGATACCGATAGGTGAACTCGTCGCCCACTTCGTGAGTCTCGCCTTCGACCTCCCCGGTCCACCATCTCGCAACGTCGAGGATGGCGTCGTATGCCTCCTCAGGCGTCTGATCCACGATGAAGCTGCTTGCAAAGTTCTGGCTGGACACCTTCCCTCTCTTTCGCATCCGCCGCTTCGCACTGGCTCAGTTTGGACGCAAAGTCGTACTCGTGCTGCGGCGGTTTGCCACCCTCGAGCAACGGACCCCAGGGCGGCGGTCGAGGATACCTCCAAGCGATGGTGGGGCCGCACGTTATGGGGCAGTCACAGGACTCTGGATCTCTACTCAGTACGTCGTGCGAAAGCGGCACTCACCGGTCATTCCGGCAGGTGGTCTACGGGCTGGGACGAGGATGTGGTACCAGGACCAATCCGAAAAAATGGGGAGTTCACCCGATGCCGTGGCCAAGAGAGAGGGATGTGCTGATGATGGTCACGCGTAGCGGCGGCCGAGCCACCAGTAGCTGAGCCCGCACAGCGCCAGTGCGGCAGCGAGGAAGATCCCCATCTCGGCCCACTGGAACGCCCAGAAGCGATTAGCCGGCTGGTAGGTAACGACCGTGTGGAAGGTCGCGGAGAGCTTCTCCAGACACGCATGAAAAGAAGGAGTGGGGCCGCCCGGCCCCGACTTCACGATCTGTTCAAGCGTGGGGCAGGTGCGAAGCAGGTGCTGGCTCGTGGGCGCGTCGCCAGCCT
>JBOGGB010000073.1:0-3281 GCA_050743605.1 Acidimicrobiales bacterium | reverse complement strand
GTGCTGGTCGACCTAGACCACTTCAACGACGTGAACGACCGGTTCGGGTCTCAGGCCGGCGACGACGTGCTCCGCCAGGTCGCCGCACGTTTCCGGGCAGCCCTCGGACATGCAGCCGTGATCGGCCGAATGGGTGGTGACGACTTCCTCGCGCTGATCGACGAGGGCCCGGCGCTCGCGAGGGCCCAAGGCGTCGCGCACGAGCTGCTCAGCGCGATGGAGGGCCCGTTCCGCATCGGGCGAACACCCGCGGCGGCGATCGATCTGACGGCGAGCGCGGGAATCGCCGCAGGGGTACGACCCACGGCCGAGATCCTGGTCAGCGACGCGGGGATTGCCTGCCTCGAGGCACGGGAGATCGACTCTCGTATTCTCACCTTCCGGCCCGAGATGCGCGCCGCGGTCCATCACCGGATCGACACGGAGTCCGAGCTGCGAGCCGCGTTCGCAGAGGACCGCTTCTTCCTCGTCTACCAGCCGATCTTCGACCTGCGGGATCTCAGGCTCGCCGGAGTCGAGGCCCTCCTGCGCTGGAGTCACCCCGAGCGTGGCATCGTCCCCCCGGACGAATTCATCCCCGCGCTCGAGGCGACCGGCATGATCGTCGACGTGGGCCGTCGTGTCCTGGCCCAGGCATGCACCCAGCTGGCGAGCTGGCGCACGACTACGGCGGCGGACTTCTACGTCTCGATCAACGTCTCGGCACGCCAGCTCGAACGGGACGATTTCATCACCTCGGTCCATGACGCCCTCGCAAGCGCAGGGCTGGCTCCCGACGCGGTGCACCTCGAGATCACGGAGACGGCCCTCATGCGAGACGCCGACCTGTCGGCCCGCCGGCTGGCCGCGCTCAAGCGCACCGGCGTCAAGCTCGCGATCGACGATTTCGGAACCGGGTACTGCTCGCTCGCCTATCTCCGGATGTTCCCTGTGGACGCGCTGAAGATCGACCGCACCTTCGTGACGAGCATGGAGTCGACACGCGCCGGCACCAGCCTGGTCCGGACCGTCCTGCGGATGGCAGAGGACCTGACACTCGTCACGGTCGCCGAGGGCATAGAGACCCGGCCACAGCTCGACGCACTGCGGCGCGAGGGTTGCGCGCTCGGACAGGGCTTCTTGTTCTCGATGCCGCTGACCGTCGAGGAGATGTCCGAGCTCGTCCGGCGGGGCGAACCGCGTGGCGGGATGCCAGAGGTCGCGACACCTCCGCGAGGCGGCACCCAGACGGGCACCGACCTCCAAGGTGTCGTCGCCGGGATCGGCCGCGACCGGGACGTGGCGACTTTCGGCGGCAGGCATTCGACGTGAGGCGGACGCCCATGCCGCCTCTTTACGTTCCGCCTCTTTACATTCCAGTCCAGATTTCATAAGATGCAAGGCTCGGCGCGGGGAGCTCCGGGCGAGCGAGGAGCGAGGTGACCACGATGACCGGAGGTTTCGACGAGTACCCGTCGGGTGGTCCGAGCCAAGCTGCGCCCCCGCTGCCGTCGAGCACACCGCATGTCGGCGAGCTCGTGGTCGTGATGCCCATGTCGTTCATGCGCTGACGACAACGCGGCACGCGACGTCGCGGCAACTGGCGGCAGGTTCAGCCGCCTCACCCTACGTGAGCGGATGCTTCGAGCTCTCACGCCTCGAGGTCGGTCGAGCGTGCGGTCGAGCTCAGCTCGTCTCCCACGCTCCGCACCACAGCAGCTCGGAAGGCCACCCGAAGCCTTCTACCTGCGCTTCCTAACCACCTCTTTCGCAAACGGAGCCCTCCAATGAGCGCAGACTCGCTCTTCCCCGCCTCGTCGACCCGGGACACGCTCGCCTTCTGCTGGCGCCAGGTAGGCCCCTACAAGAGGGGCATGGTGGCGGGCTGGTGCCTCACGATCACGGCCACGGTCGTGCAGTCCGTCGCTGGGCCTCTGATCTTCGCCATGCTGCTCACCCGAGTGGCAGAGCTCCCGCCTCACGCCTCGTTCGCCACGACCTTCGAGCCTCTCGTCATCGCCTACGGCCTGACCCTGCTCGCGAGCACCCTGCTCTGGCGGTGGGCAGGTTGGATCGAGTGGGGAGCCTCACTCGGTGCGTTCGCCCACGCGCTGGTGCGCGGGTACACGCACTTGATCAGGTTGAGCCACCGCTGGCATTCCGACCGCCCTGCGGGCGAGGTCATCTCTACCCTCGAGACCTTCTCGTGGGCATTCGTCGACCTGCTCGACACCGTCAACTGGGGCTTCCTGCGTATTGGCGTCACGGTGCTCTCTGCGATCATCGTGCTCGCGATCTACGCGTGGCCCGTCGCGCTCGTGATGGCAGGGTTGCTGGCCGTCTTCTGCCTCGTGCTCCAGCGTCGTATGGCTCTCGTCGTCGCGGCCGGTAAGAGGTTCTCGGACACGCACAGCCACGCCACCGGAGTGCTGGCGGACACGATCGCGAACCTCACCACCATCCGGACGCAGTCCGCTGAGCTGCTCGAGAGCCGCCACGTCGAAGCCCTTGTCGGAGAGACGGTGAAGGCGGACCTAGAGGCAAGGCGGATCTTCGCGACGACGCGCCTCCAGATGGAGGGCTCGCTCGGCCTCTTCAGCTGGCTCGCAGTTCTCGTCGGCGTCGTGCTGGCTCTGCGACACTCCGCCGCGGCGGGGACCATCTACCTCATCCTGTTCTACGCGACCTCGGTCGTCGCGTCCATGGAGGAGTCCTTCGAGCACATCAGGACGTCCTCGCGCGGCCTCGGCCGATGTGCCAAGTTCGCTGGGATCGCAGCAACGTCCCCCGAAGTGGTGGATGCTCCCGGTTCGTCGTCATTGGTCGTGCACGAGGGGCGAGTGGAGATGGCGCACATCCAGTTCAGCTATCCAGGTCGACCTCCGCTCTTCGACGACCTCACACTTGCGATCCAGCCTGGCGAGCACATCGGGCTCGTAGGGTCCTCCGGATCGGGCAAGACGACCCTCACCAAGCTGGCGCTACGGTTCATGGACCTGAGCGGAGGGACCATCGCGATCGATGGGCAGGACATCGCGAAGGTCACCCAGGCTTCGCTCCGACGTCATATCTCCTTCGTGCCGCAGGACCCCCAGATGCTCCACCGCACCATCGCCGAGAACATCTGCTACGGCATAGGAGAGACGGGCGAGCCGGACATGGAAGCGGTGAACGAGGTGGGCCGTGCGGCGCACGTCGAAGAGTTCGTGCGCCGCCTACCCGACGGCTACCACACCGTCGTCGGCGAGCGAGGGCTCAAGTTGTCAGGGGGCCAGCGCCAGCGCGTGGCCATCGCCCAAGCC
>JBOGGB010000072.1:0-1985 GCA_050743605.1 Acidimicrobiales bacterium | reverse complement strand
TCGGTGCACACGTTCCCGGCGATCACGGTCAGCCAGGGGTAGAAGCGGCGTTCGCCACCGAAGTTCGGCATTGCCCGCCATGCGCGGGTGAAGGCCTCCTGCGCAGCCTCCTCCGCGTCGTCGTGAGAGTGCAGGCGGCGGAAACAGAAGCGGAGGAGCCGCCCGTAATAACGGTCGTAGAGCTCCGCGAAGGACTGCACGTCCCCCTCTTGGCACCGCTCCACGAGCTCGCGGTCGCGGGCAAGATCGACAGCGTCATCGAGCATCGTCACCGGCTTCGTTCCTCCTCAGGAACGGTGGTCTGGACCACCGGTTGAGCCAGTACCCCCCGTTGACCAGGCAGAAACAGCCGCTCTTTCAGGATTGTGGCGCGGGACCGAAAGGCGGGGGCTGCGAGCCCGTTCCACTGTCATCGAAGCAGGGACGAGAGCCCGTTCCGAGGAGGGTGGCAGAGCACCGACGCCGTTGCACAGGGGAGTGCGGCGGCCGGGAGTGGAGGAGCACCATGACGCACAAGTGGATCACCGGGGCGGCGGCAGCCGCGCTCGTCATCGCAGGTGCCGCAGGATCGTTGGCGATGGGACTCAGCCCCGCGTCGGCGTCGGCCGCGACCTACCGGCTCGCGGCCTCGGGAGCCGGCATGCAGCTCACGATCGGCGGTCACACCCTGGGAGCCGCTTCCTCGACAGTCTCCGCGGGCAGCGGCGCGCCGGTCGGCGCCGCCGGGACCGGCGAGTTCGGCCCGACACAGATCGAGTCCCAGCATGCGAGCGCCGGAGCCCCCGGCGCGTCCCAGTCGGAGACCGAGAAGTGCGCGGAGAAGCCACCCTCGACCTTCCCGGCGCCCTACTCGACAGCGGTCACGATCGAGGCCGCGTGCAGCTCGGCCACAGCGTCGGAGAGCGCGACGGGGATGCCGGACGCGTCCGCGAGCGGGAGCGTCAGCTCTCTCGGCGTCGCCTCGCTCCCGACCCCCTCGCTCCCGACCCCCTCGCTCCCAACGGGCACGGTCGGGACAGCCTCGGCTCCGCTGCGCCAGCTCCTGCCGACGGTGGTCACCCCGGGAAGCTCCGTCGCCTCGAGCCTCTCCGGCGTCCTCGGCACCCTGCCGTCGCTGCCGCAGACCGGCTTGCCGCTCGCCACATTGGTGCAGAAGGTCGCCGCCGCGACCACCGGGTCGACGGTGAGCTCGCTCGTGACCGGGGACATCGGCCCGTCGATCTCCACCATCGACTCGAGCAACGGCAGGCTGAACGTCCAGTCGACGAACACAGGCTCGACGATCGAGCTGCTGGTCGGTGCGGGAGCCGGCGGGGGGGCGCTGCTCACCGTTGACGTCGGCAAGGCGACGACGTCAGCTCACGTGGACCTGGAGAACGGCAAGGTGACCGAGGGGGCGACAGTGGCATCGGTCACGCTGACCGTCGCGCCCCCCGCCGGGGCGGCCCAGTCGTTCTCGCTCCCACCTGGTGCGTCGAGATCGCTGTTCACAGGGACGCCGCTGCACACGACGGTCTCGGTCTCGTCCCCCTCGACGACATCGAAGAAGGGAACTGCCAGCGCCGCCGGAGTGGAGCTCGATCTTGCTCAGGGGACAGCGGCGTCAGCCCTCGGTGCGAGCGGATTGACGCTCGTGCTGGGCAGCTCGACGTCGCAGGCGTCCGCCACGGCGCCGACTACGCCTCCTTCTTCCACGACGACACCCACCCCCACACGGTCCCGCCCGCCCTCCGTGCCCAGGCACGCGCGGCACCGTGCGGCCCACACAGCCCCGTCGCCTGTCCTCACCGGGACGACGACAGTGCACACCGGTGAGCCGTGGGCCGGACCGCTGCCGATCGCGTTGCTGTCGATGTCGCTGCTCGCCGGCCTGGGGCTGCTTCCCCGCCGGCACCTGCTGGCGTGGGGGAGCTTCGTCGGCCGGCCGGCCGGCCGGGCGGCCCGTTCCGCAGGAATGGCGAGCCGCCGTTCCGCCGGGTCCGGGC
>JBOGGB010000071.1:0-8610 GCA_050743605.1 Acidimicrobiales bacterium | reverse complement strand
GCCTCGCCCACTCGGCCCGCTCGGCCTGGTCCCGGGTGAGTACGGCCCCGATCTCCGGCGGGCCACGAGAATCGCGGCCGCCGGCACGACCACGACGAGCATCAGCACCCCGAGCAAGGGCAGCAGGAACACCTTCGCCGATGCGCGCTCGGTCGAGAGCTGGCTTGCGGTCGCCAGCAGTCCGGGGTCCGACGCCAGGGTGATCGCATGCACCGTCGTCCCCGGGGGGCGGTCTCGGAGGCCCGGGATCGTGGCCACGTAGCGGAGCCCGCGCAGGGCGAAGGCGCCCCGGCACGTGTACCCGGCGGCGTTGCTCCCGCTGCCCCCGAGAAGGCCCGTGCAGCCCGTGACGGCGACCACGCCGGCGCAGGCGATCACCACGACGGCTCGGATGCGCCCGCCGTCGATCTCGTGGACCGCAGCCCCGCGAAGCGCAGACACGCGTCCGCTCGCGGTGGTGGCACTCAACGAAGCGTTCCCGCCGGGAGCCGGTCCATACGAGGAGCATGCCGCACGATCGCTCCGTGTGCCGTGCGCCGAGGGAGCAATTCACACGGCGCTAACACTCACGTGACGCAGAGGTAACGCGGGCCCCTCATGCTCTAGTCCCGAGCAACCCATGCAACGACGGATCAGTCGGCACGGTCGCGCGCGCCCAGCTCTCGAGTGGCAGACGCGGGGCTGGGGACGGCCGGCCGATGACGGCGAGCGCGAGAGGAGAGCGAATGGTGTTCGAGGCGGCGGTCACGACGGTCACGTCGGTCCCCTATCCCAGTTGGCTGAACCCTGCCGACAACACCTGGCAGATCACCGCCGCCACGTTGGTCGGGCTCATGAGCCTGCCCGCGCTGGCCGTGCTCTACGCCTCGATCGTCCCGAAGAAGTGGTCGGTCAACGTGTTGGCGATGATGTTCGCCGGGTTCTCGCTCGTGCTCATCGCGTGGGTGCTGTGGGCCTACAAGATGGGTTTCGGGTCCACGTCCCTGGGTGGGGGGGTGCACAACGGCATCCAGACCCAACTGAGCGGCGTCGGCTGGGTCGAGCACTTCTTCGAGAACCTCGTCGGCAAGCCGGGGCAGATCACGACAGCAATGAGCGAGCAGGGACAGGCGGTATCTGCCGCCAACACCGCGATCCCGTTCCACTTCCCGACCGACGCTCTCGCCTACTTCCAGTTCGTGTTCGCGGCGATCACGCCGCTGCTCTTCCTCGGAAGCGTGCTCGGGAGGATCAAGTTCAGTGCGTGGTGCATGCTCGTCCCGCTGTGGTGCACCTTCGTCTACGCGATCGATGCGTTCCTGCTGTGGGGCGGTGGCTACTTCGCGCAGGAGGGCTCGCTCGACTTCTCGGGCGGCTACGTCATCCACATGTCCGCCGGGGTGTCCGGCTTCGTCGCGGCGTGGGTGTTGGGGCCCCGCCTGGCGCGGGACAGGAAGAACGCCATACCGAACAACCTCGTCATGGCGGCCGTCGGCGCGGGGATCCTCTGGCTCGGCTGGAACGGCTTCAACGGCGGCGACCCGTACTACGCGGGGGCGGACATGGCGGCGGCGGTGGTGAACACGAACCTCGCCACCGCCGCAGGCGTGCTGACCTGGATGGCGCTGGACGGGTGGTTCTCGAGGGCGAGGAAGCCGACGTTCCTCGGCGGGGTGAACGGGATGATCTGCGGCCTTGTCGCCATCACCCCCTGTGCGGGCTGGGTCGACGGCTGGGGGGCCATCCTGGTGGGGTTGATCGCCACCTGCATCGTCTGGCTGGCGTGGAACTACCTCTCGAAGGTGAGACCGTTCTCCCGTGTCGACGACGCGCTCGGCGTCGTCTATACGCACGGCATCGCCGGCCTGTTCGGGGGGCTGATGGTCGGCGTCTTCTCCGATCCGGCCATCGTCGAGTACGGGTGCGGCACGCTCGGGAAGAACGGGCAGGTCGTGAACACGTCGAGTGCGGCGTACCTCTCGGCACACGGAACGTGTGCCCCGTTCTCGGTGGGCGGGCTGATGTACACGGGCTCCTGGCATCAGGAGTGGGAGCAGTTCCGGGCCGCGATCTTCGTTATCCTGTGGTCCGCCGTCGCGACGTTCCTGATCATGAAGTTCATCGGCCTGGTGCTGAGAGGCGCCAGGTACAAGGACAGCATCCTCGAGATCGGCGACTTGGCGATCCACGATGAGGAGGCCTTCCCGGAGGAGACGCTCGCACAGCGCACGGGTGGCTTCGGCGTGAACCCGCGCGACCGCGTCTCGTTGCTGGCTCCGGCCGGTGCGGTCGGGGTGGGGCCACCCGAGGACCCCGGGCCAGCTCCCGGGGCCACAGGCGCCGGCTGACACAACCGTACGTCGAACGGCAAGGGAGAATGTGAACATGAAGCTCGTCGTAGCGGTCCTGAAGCCGTTCAAGCTCGACGACGTGAAGGAGGCGTTGAAGAGCCTCGGCGTACGGGGAATGACCCTCACGGAGGCGCAGGGCTTCGGGCGTCAGCGCGGCCACACCGAGGTGTACCGGGGCGCGGAGTACGAGGTCGACTTCGTCCCGAAGATCCGCATCGAGGTGGCGGTGGACGACGAGCAGGTGGCCGACGTGGTCGATGCCATCGTCGCGGCCGCGGCCACCGGCAAGATCGGCGACGGCAAGGTGTGGGTGACGCCGCTGGAGGCCGTCGTGCGCGTACGAACGGGCGAGCGCGGGAGCGACGCGCTCTGACGGCGAGGGGGCGCAGCCGATGACGCCTGCGCCTGCCGGAGGAACGGCGGTATCGCTCCGGGATCGCCGGCAGGCGTTGCTCGCGCGCCCCGAGCTCCGGGGGCCTGCGTTCTGCCGCGCCTACGCCGAGGAGGCGGACCGCTGGCTCGTGGGGCTCTGCGAGCGGGCTACCGGCGACCCGCGGCGCATCGCGCTGCTGGCCGTCGGCGGGTACGGGCGCTCCGAGCTCTGCCCGCACAGCGACCTGGACCTGGTGCTGGTCTACGACGGCCGGGGCGACATCTCTGCGGTGGCCGAAGCGATCTGGTACCCGGTGTGGGACGATGGGGTCCACCTCGACCACAGCGTCCGTCGCCCCAGGGACGTGCTCTCGGCCGCCGCCGCCGACCTCCGGGTCGCCCTCGGGCTGCTGGACGCCCGGCTGGTCTGGGGGGACCGCGAGGTGGCGGTTCCGCTCGTAGCCGCGGCCAGGGCCCAGTGGCGCAAGCGGCTGGCCGGGACGTGGCTGCCCGTGCTGTCCGACCAGATGACCGAGCGCCGGGCGCGCCACGGCGACGTCGCGTTCCTCCTCGAGCCGGATCTGAAGGAGTCGCACGGGGGGCTGCGAGACGCCCGTGCCCTGCATGCCATGGCCACAGGGGCACCCGACCTGGCACGTTCCGCCGACCTCGGGACCGTCGACGGAGCGACGGGTGCGCTGCTCCTCGCTCGCGTGGAGCTCCACCGTGCGGCAGGGCGCGCCCTCGACCGCCTCGTGCTCCAGGAGCAGGACGAGGTGGCGCGCGCCCTCGACTTCCCCGACGCCGACGCCCTCATGGGGGCGGTCGCCGCCGCCGGGCGCACCATCGCCTGGAACTGCACGAACGCGTGGCGTCGGCGACATCGCTGGGAGCCCCCCGAGGTCGGAGGCATCGGAGCGCGGCGTCGGCGGCACCGCACGAAGGTCGCGGCCCCATGTCGCGTGGACGAGCCGGGGGTGCTGGTGATCGACGGGGAGGTCGACGTCGCCCCAGACTTCGACGTGGGGTCGGACCCGTCGCTCGCGTTACTGGTGGCAGCGGTCGCGGCCGAGCGGTCGGCTCCCGTCGCGCCCGGCGCCCTGCGGCGCCTCTCTGACGCGCCGCCGCCGCCCGACGTGTGGCCCGACGCCGCACGGCTCGCGCTCGTGCGGGTGCTCGCGCAGGGACAGCGCGCCGTCGAGGCGCTGGAGGCCCTGGACCACGAGGGGCTCCTCGTGCGCCTGATCCCTGAATGGGATCTGGTGCGTAACAGGCCCCAGCGCAACGCGTACCACCGCTTCACGGTGGACCGGCACCTCCTCGAGGCGGCTGCCCACGCTGCCGCCCTCACCGACCGGGTGTCCCGCGCGGACCTGCTGCTCGTCGGCTGCCTCCTCCACGACATCGGCAAGGGGATGCCGGGAGACCACACCGACGCCGGGGTGAAGCTCGTCGCGCAGGTGGCCCGCCGCATGGCGTTCGGCGAGGAGGACGTGGCGACGCTCGTCGCCCTCTGCCGCCACCATCTCCTCCTCCCGGACACCGCCACGCGTCGCGATGTGGAGGACCCGGCGACGGTCGCCGCCACGGCGAGGCTCGTCGGCGACGTTCAGACGCTCCGCCTCCTGTGGGCCCTGACCGAGGCCGACGCCCTCGCCACGGGCCCTGCCGCCTGGGGACCGTGGAAGGCGGGACTGGTGGCGGAGCTCGTGGCGCGCGTGGAGCTAACGCTGGCGGGCCAGCCCCTGGACGCGGGAAGTCCGGTGCGCCCGGGAGAGCGGTACGGCGATCTCCTCGCGCAGGTGCGCGCCGAAGGGCGACCCGTCGTCCAGATGGACCCGCCCAAGCTCGTGGTCGCCGCGCTGGACCGGCGAGGACTGCTGGCGTCGGTGACCGGCACGCTCGCGCTGCACGGGCTCGACGTGCGGAGCGCCGACGTGTCGACCGAGGCCGACGTGGCCGTCGAGGTCTTCGTCCTGGATGTGGCACGCGACCGGTGGCCCGATGTCGAGCGCCTGCGCGGAGACCTGAGCTCGGTGCTGGCGGGCGACCTCGATCTCTCGGACAGGTTGGCGGCCAAGGCTCGGGCGTACGCAGGAGCGCGCCGTCCCTCGGCGCCCCATCCGGTCGTGCCGACGGTGTCGATCGACTCCGGCGCGTCCGCGTCGTCGACTGTGGTGGAGATCCGAGCGTCGGACGAGATCGGGCTGCTCTACCGGGTGACGCGTGCGCTGTTCGACTGCGGCCTGGACGTCGTGTCGGCAAGGGTGTCGACGGTCGGCGACGAGGTCGTGGACGCCTTCTACGTGCGTGACGGGACCGACAGCAAGGTCACCGACCACGCCGTGCTCGAGCGGGTGGAGCGCGCCGCTCTCGAGGCGCTCGGCTGACGCCCTCCGCCCTCCGCCCTCCGCCCCCAGCCCTCAGCCCTCAGCCCGCCTGCCTGGCGACGGCTTGCGCAGCCCGCCTCGCGGCATCGGGGTCGCCGAGGTATCCGGCGTCCCCCACCGTGAGATCGTCGTCGAAGCGGTAGCGGTACGGGATCCCCGTGGGGATGTCGAGCTTCGGGATGTCGGCGTCCGTGATGGCATCGAGGTGCTTGCGCAACGCGCGGATGCTGTTGCCGTGCGCCACCACCAGGACGCCCCCGCCCCTCGCACCGGCGGCGTAGAGGTCCGGCACGATCACGTCGTCCCAGTAGGGAAGGACGCGCTCGACCACGTCCGCAAGACACTCCGTCGAAGGCAGCACGTGCGCGGGGACGTCGCGGTACCGCTCGTCGCCTGCAGGATGGCGAGCGTCGCCGGGCGGCAGCGGTGGCGGGGCGACGTCGTAGCTCCGCCGCCACAGGGCGACCTGCTCGAGGCCGTACCGCTCGGCGGTCTCCTTCTTGTCGAGGCCCTGGAGGTCGCCGTAGTGGCGCTCGTTCAGCCGCCAGTGGCGCCGGGCCGGGAGCCAGGAGCGTCCGACGGCGTCGAGGGTCAGATTGGCGGTGCGGACGGCCCGGGTGAGCACCGAAGTGTGGACGAGGCGGAGGTCCAGGGAGGCCTCGCCGGCTAGCAGCTCGCCGGCGCGGAGGGCCTCGTCCTCGCCGGCGGGGGTGAGATCGACGTCGGTCCAGCCCGTGAAGAGATTCTTGGCGTTCCAGTCGGACTCGCCATGGCGGAGCAGGACCAGATCGAGCATGCACCGAGCGTACGCTCCCTGGTCGTCGGTCAGGAGTGGCGACTACCAGCCCCCGCCGGACCCGCCGCTCGAGGAGGCCCGCGCGGCCTTGACCGGGGAGCCCGTTTCGGTGAGCACGTACCACGTGCCACCGGATGCCCCGATTCCCTCCCCGTTCACCGTGCCCGCAGCCTTGTCGCCTGCGTAGAAGTAGAGCGGGTGCCCGTAGTAGGTCACCTGCGACGACGAGCCTCGCCTGACCGTGCCGAGCTTTCTGGCGTCGATGCCCGTGCCCGCACGGGGCTTCCCCGTCGTAAGGAGCGGCGGCCAGAGCGCGAGGCAGCCGCCCGTGCACCGGAGGGATTTCATGGTCTCGGAAGTGAGGAGGTACAGGGTCCGTCCGGAAGAGCTCACGACGATCCTTCCGTACCGGGCCGAGGACTTGACCTTGACGACGGTGGCGTGGGGCTTGGCGCTGGAATCACCAGTCGACGCGCCGGCTGGGGGCCCGAGGGCCGGCACGGCGGCAAGAGCGAAGGAGGCCATCGCGGCGACGGCGGCCACTTTCCAGCGTGACGGGGGCTGAGGCATGTTCGACCCTTCCTTTCGATGGACGTCTCTTCACGACCGTGGGAACGAGGCAGTCGCCAGGACCTGCCCATGAGCCGTGATCAGCTCCGCCCGTCGGATGGACGCACGGTGCGTGAGCGGCGCAGCCCAGTACCCGCGCCCGCCGCGCACCTCGAAAGTGCCGATCGTCCACCAGCGGCCGTCGGCGTCCTCGACCTCGCAGCGGACCGCGGTGGAGCCGGTGCGCAGGCGGACCGCCACCGAGATCCACGGCCTCTTGCCCCCCACCGCCGTCACCTGGCCGATGCGGTGATCGTGCGAGAGGAGCGTCACCGTCTGCGCGGTGGCTTGCGCCGGGGCTCCACCGCCGGTGGCCAACCACCCGCCGGCACCGACCGCGGCGGCGAGCACGACCGCAGCGACCACGGCCAGCGGCCGCCTGTAAAGTCGGCGGGGATCCCGGCGGTCTGGAGCGGACCTGGAGACCGAAGAGATCGCGTCGACGACGCGGGTCGCGAATCCATCCGGCGGGTCGGCGGCCGGCACGAGCACGCACAGGATGTCCGCGACGTCGCTCGAGCTCGTGAGCTCTTCCCGGCAGGCCCGGCAGCGCTCGACGTGAGCGAGCACGGCCGCACGCTCTTCGGCTTCCGCGATGCCGAGCGCGACGTCGGGGCACAGCTCCAGGCACTCGCCGCACGAGAGCTCACGCATGGTCCGCCCTCACCTCCTGCAGCCTCGACCGGAGCCCGAGCAGGCCGGTACGGATCCGCGACTTCGCGGTGCCGAGCGGCACCCCCTCCCTCTCTGCGACCTGACGTGCGGAGAACCCTGCGATGCCGGCGAGCACGACTGCGCGGGCCTGCTCGGGAGCGATGCATCGGAGGGCGGCTCGGAGCTCGTCCGCGGACTCCCGGTCGACGGCGGTCCTCTCAGGGCCAGGGACCGCTCCCGGGCCCGCGACGTGCTCGGTCAACAGCTCGGTCGGATCGATCGGGACCATCGGGCGGACCCTCACCGTGTCGATCGCCATGTTGCGTGCGATCGCGCCCAGCCACCCGCTCACCGAGCCCCGCCTCGGGTCGTAGGTGCGCGCGTGTCGCCACGCGCGCTCGAAGGTCGTCTGGGCGACGTCCTCGGCGGCGCGGGCATCCCCCACGACGTGGACCGCGATGCCGAAGACCCTCGCCTGGAACCGTCGCACGAAGACGGTTGCGAGCTCCGGGTCGCTCGCGGCGAACCCGGCCAGTAGCGCCTCGTCCGAGAGATGCTCGCCAGGAGACCCGAACCGTCGCATGCAATACGGTACGAGTCTCCGCGACGTTCGGATTGGACGGACATGTGGCGGCGCGTGGTCCGCCCGCCGCCCGGAACCTGTCCGGCCCATCCATCCCGGTGAGCTCCACGTACTGAAGGGACGGTGCTCCGGTTCGGCAGGACCCCGGCTGCTGGTCCGGCCGTCTCTCGAGGCGCCGAGAGGCGGTGGTTCGTCCATGCAGCGGTGCTGCCCGGGACGGCGATGCTCGTCTGGTCCGGCGCGATCCACCTCCAGCTCTGGACAGACGGGTACCGCAGCGTGCCGACGATCGGCTGGTTGTTCCTCTTCCAGGCGGTCACTGCCTTCGTGCTGGGTGCGGCCGTAGTCGTCACCCGGCACCCGCTGGCTGCGGCGATTGGCGCGCTGTTCCTGGTCTCTACCGCGATCGGCCTCGTGTGGAGCGCAGAGTGGGGGCTCTTCGGCTTCCAGGACAGCTTCGGCGCCCCGTTCGCTGCCGAGAGCCTGGGCGTCGAGTGGGGGGGAGCCGTCGCGCTGATCTTGGCCGGCTACCTCGGTTGGCGGGTTGGCCGCCGACGGGTGCTGCCGCGCAGAGTCCGGTAGGGTGGACCCAGCATCAGAAAAGTTGTCATATGCTCGCTCAACTTTGCTATACTGTGCTTCGTAAGTGAGAGCTCAGGATCAGAGTGGGCGCGCCTCGGGCGCGAGAGAGGCAGGTAGTGCGATGGCCAAGGCGGTCGGAATCGACCTCGGCACCACCAATTCCGTGGTGAGCGTGCTGGAAGCGGGTGAGCCCGTCGTGATCCCCAACGCCGAGGGGTCCAGGACGACCCCGTCGGTGGTCGGGTTCTCGAAGGCCGGCGAGGTGCTGGTGGGCGAGGTCGCCAAGCGTCAGGC
>JBOGGB010000070.1:0-11879 GCA_050743605.1 Acidimicrobiales bacterium | reverse complement strand
ACCGCCAGCCGGCAGCCCCCGATGGTCGTTGCTCGGCGACGCCGGCTGGGTGGCTCTCGCGGTAGCCGGGTTCTTCGAGCTCGTCGTGAGCGGCGACTCAGGAGGTGGCCCCTCGGGCTCCAATCCGCTCGCGGCACTGTCCCCGGGCCTTCTCGCGATCGGCATCGGCGTCCTCGTTGCTCGACTGCTCCCTCGTTCGCTACGGGTGGCGCATCGCAGAACGGCCTTCTCGCCGAGGGTGGCGACGGCTCTGTCGACCCGCACGGTGGCACGGCGCCCCGAGTACCGCACCCAGCTGGTGCTGGTCGCGTTGGCTGTCGCGCTGACGACGTTCGCTGTCAGCGGATGGATCATCTCGGCGCGGAACCGCGATGACCGCGCGAAGCTCGGGGTGGGCGCCACCAAAGTGCTCGCAGTGTCGGTACGGACAGGCGTCACATTCGTCCGCGCGGTGAGGAATACCGACCCGACAGGTCGTTACGCGATGGCGGCGGTCGTCGAGCACGCGGGCGACGGCACCACCCTTGCGGTCGACGCACCGCGGCTCGCCAACGTGGCCACATGGCCCTCGGTGCTGGGCGTGCCCGCCGCCCAGGTGGCCCGGCGGCTCGTACCCAGGGGCCTGGCCCCTCAAGTGCCCGTCCGCGGAACTGCCGTCTCGGTCACGGCGGACATGACGGGCTCGCTCCACGGGTCCCCCGAGCTGGCCGCCGACGTCTATGACATGGACACACAGTTCTCCTCCCGGGTCACATTGGGTCGATTGCGTCGCGGAACCCACCGTTACGAGGGTGGTCTTTACGCGGACTGCCCTGGCGGATGCCGATTGCTCAACCTCTCGGTCACATGGTCGACCAAGACAACAGCCCACGCTCCGACGGTCGATCTCGGGATCACCTCGCTCGCCATTCGGTCCCGATCGGGGACGTGGACGTCGCTACGTGCCGGCCTTGACGACCTTCGTCGTTGGACGGGCTCGCCGGGCCGCGTACGGCTGTTCAGGAGCGCTGGCGCAGGACTGGGCTTGCGGTTCTCTTTGGACAACTTCGGCACAGTGGACGTCGGCCCTGCCGACGTTCCCAGAGCGCTGCCCGCGGTCGTCACGCCCACATCGCAGTCCACAGCGTCAGGCGATTCGGGGCCGCTGGTCGTCGGTCTCGACGGCAGCACGCTCCTGGGGCACCGGGTCGCGGACGTTCCTGCCCTTCCGGGCGTCGGGACCGACGCGGTCCTCGTCGACTTGCAGACGGCGGAGCTCTACCTCACAGACGGCTTCATGACAGACACCCCTGAGGTCTGGCTCTCACGGCGAGCACCCCCTTCCGTCGAGTCCGCCCTCCAGCGACACGGCGTACGCGTCGTCGGCGTCGCAACCGCAGCCGGCGCGGTAGCACGACTCGCACGCAGTGGGATGAACCTCGCGTATCTTCTCTACCTGCTCGCGGCCGTGGCAGCCGCCTTACTGGTCGTGAGCGCAACGGCCTTCACCCTGTCGTCAGCCGCTCGCCGCCGACAGGGCGAGCTCTCCGCGCTCCGAGCGGTCGGGGTGGGCATCGTCGCCCTGCGGCGAGCGATGTGGGCCGAGCAGGCGCTCGTGCTCGGCGCCGGCATCCTCGTGGGCGTGATCTCGGGGGCTGTTGCCGCAGCCGTGGCGATCCGTTCGGTGCCAGAGTTCGTGGTAAAGGAGCCGGGGCTGCCGCTCCAGCTCGGGCTGCCGATCACCGACCTGACCGTCGCCATCGTTGCCCTCCTCCTGACGCTGGCCGTCACCGTGTTTATCGGCACGTCCGTCGTCGTGCGCGGTGCGACGGTCGCCCGACTCACCGGGAGTCGGGCGTGATCCTGCGGCGAACCCCTCGTGGCTCCATCAGGGACCCGGCTGCGATCTCGGATCCGCGCCACCTCGCCAAGTCTCCGCCCGCCCGCGGGGGGGTACCCGTCCATCTCGTGGGAGTGGTCCATCTCTATCGGCAGGCCGGGGAGGACGTCGTCGGCCTGCGTGGGATCGACCTGGACGTCGGCTCCGGGGAGATGCTGGCGCTGCTCGGTCCGTCCGGCATGGGGAAGACCACCGTGCTCCGGCTGATCGCCGGCGTCATGACGGCATCCGCGGGGGTGGTGCGCGTCGGCGAAGTCGACCTTCGCAAGCTGAAGAGCTCGGAGCGGCGCAGCCTGCGCGCCAGGGAGATCAGCTACATCGTCCAAGGGACGTGGGCGAACGTCCTTCCCTTCGCGACGACCGTGGAGAACCTGTGGTTCGCGCAGCACGGTGCCAGGGTGCAGGGCCGCACGCCACCATGGGAGCCACACGAGCTGCTGGCCCTGCTCGGGCTGGGGCAACTGGCGGACGCGCGGCTGGTAGAGCTGCCGCGCGGCGCCCAGCAGCTCGTCGCAGTCGCTGCGGGGATGGCCACCGGTCCGAGGCTGCTCCTCGCAGACGAACCCACCGCCCAGCTGACATCGACGGCTGCGTTCAACGTGGTGCAATTGTTGCGCCACATCAGCTCGGAGCTCGGGACCACGGTCATCATCGTGACGCACGACAACGTCGTCGCCTCGTTCCTCCCACGTGTCGTCACCATCCGCGATGGGCGAGTCGGTGCCGACGCGATCCAAGGCGAGGAGTATGCCGTCGTGGACGGATCCGGTTCGGTCCAGCTGCCGCCCGACGTCCTCGAGGTGCTCCCTCCCAATACGCGGGTGCGGGTTGTGCGGGGCCCCGGAGGCGTCGAACTGCGAAGTCCGGATTGGGAAGGCCCATGAACGCGTCGAGCCGGCTCCGGCTCTGCCTGGAGGGCGCAGGGGTCGATCTTGGCGGCCGTGCGGTGCTCGACGGGCTGGACTTCGTCGCCAGTGCCGGCCAGCCGGTCGCCATCACGGGGCCCTCTGGCGCGGGGAAGACCATCCTCTGCCTGCTCCTGGCGGGGGCGATCGAGCCTTCGAGAGGACGGGTCTGGGTGGAAGAGGAGGTGCACGCCGATGGGCCGCTGGTACGGGACGACCCTCCCAGATCCGGCGCGTCGACCGGGCTCATCCTGCAGACCCACGGTCTCGTCGCCGCCTTGACCGCCGAAGAGAACGTCGCCCTGCCTCTGCAGTCCCGAGGGCTGGCGCGCGAAGACGTGATGCAGCGGACGGCACGTGCGCTCGGCGACGTGGACCTCGCTCGCCACGCTTCCCGGCCCGTGGACGAGCTCTCAGGTGGAGAGCGCCAGCGCGTGGGCATCGCTCGGGCATTGGCGGCGGACCCCGCGATCCTCGTCGCCGACGAGCCCACCGCCGAGCTCGACCCGGATAACCGGGCCAGGGTCCTGAACCTCCTCATGTCCCTGGCCCACCGCGCCCGGGTCGTCGTCGTGGCATCTGACGATCCCGAGGTGGTCGCGACCTGTGCACGCGTGGTGGTGCTCGAGTCTGGCAGGATCGTCGAGCTCTCGGGCGGTGTGACGCACGCCGATGCGCCGTCGTTCAGTTGACCGGTCCCCGGGCCTTCCGCCTGCCACTCGACCTGCTGAGCGGCTAGATTCGCCCCGATGCCGTCGGTGCTGGAACTGGACCAGCTGCGCACCGAGTTCCACATGCGCAGCGGCCGCGTCGTCGCAGTCGACGGCGTGTCGCTGAGCGTTGCTCATGGCGAGTCGGTAGGGATCGTAGGCGAGTCGGGGTGCGGCAAGACCACGGTCGGGCTGTCGATCATGCGCCTCCTCCCCGGCAACGGGCACATCTCAGGCGGCAGCGTGGTCCTGAACGGACGCGACCTGGCACCCCTCTCGGAGAAGGAGATGCGGCGCGTCCGCGGCAACGAGGTCGCCATGATCCCCCAGGACCCGATGACCTCGCTGAACCCGACGATGACGATCGGGAAGCAGATCGCCGAGGCTGTGCGGCTCCATCGGGACACGTCCAGGGAGCAGGCCAGAGCTCGCGCGCTCGAGGTGCTCCAGCTGGTCGACATGCCGCGGCCGGCGGAACGTCTGGACCAGTACCCCCACGAGCTCTCCGGCGGCCTCCGCCAGCGGGTGATGATCGCAATGGCCCTTGCATGCGATCCGACCCTGCTCATCGCCGACGAGCCGACCACGGCCCTCGACGTCACCATCCAGGCGCAGATCCTCGACCTCATCGACGAGCTCCGGGAACGCCTGCGGATGTCGGTCATCCTCGTCACCCACGACATGGGGGTGATCGCGGGACGGACCGATCGGGTCGTCGTGATGTACGCAGGCAAGGTCGCAGAGGAGGCGACAACCGAAATCCTGTTCGCAGACATGAGGCACCCCTACACGGACGCGCTGCTCGCCTCGGTGCCGAAGCTGGCCGCCCACGCCGGGGACCGTCTGGTGAGCATCCCGGGACTCCCGCCGGATCTGTCCAAGCCTCACGACAACTGCCGGTTCCACCCCCGTTGCCAGTTCGCGACGGACCGGTGCCGCGAGGAGGAGCCCCAGCTGGCAGACACCTCCGAGTCAGAGCTGAAGGGGCACGTCCCGCACCGTTTCGCGTGCTTCCACCCGGTGAACGGCGAGCACCGGGCCGTAGCCGTCGAGGTTCGCAGCGCGGAGGAGATCGAGAGCTATTCCACGCAGCGGGCGTCCCAGCTCGCGTCGAGCTCGGAACTGGTCACCGTCGACTCCCTGGTGAAGGAATTCCCCGTCATGAAGGGCGGGGTGTTCCGCCGAGCGGTCGGAACGGTGAAGGCCGTCTCCGACGTGTCCTTCTCGATCCGAGAGGGCGAGGTCTTCGGCCTCGTTGGGGAGTCAGGCTGCGGCAAGACGACCGTCGGGCGGCTCGTCGTCGCGCTCGAGCGGGCGAACGCCGGCAGGATCCGCTTCGAGAACCAAGAGATCCAGTCGTTGCGCGGGAAGCGGTTGCGGCGGGCGCGTCGGGACGTGCAGCTCATGTTCCAGGACCCCTACGCGTCGCTGGACCCGAGGATGCGTGTCGGCGGCATCGTCCGCGAACCGCTCAAGGTCCAGCGGATCGGTTCCAAACTGGACCAGAGGCGTCGCGTCGCGCAACTGATGGAGGAGGTCGGCCTCTCGCGCACCTCCGTCGACCGCTACCCGCACGAATTCTCCGGCGGCCAGCGCCAACGGATCGGCCTCGCCCGCGCACTGGCACTGGACCCGAAGCTGATCGTGGCCGACGAACCAGTCTCCGCACTCGACGTCTCGATCCAGGCACAGATCCTGAACCTGATGAAGGATCTGCAGGGGCGACGGAACCTCACGCTCGTGCTCATCTCTCACGACCTCGCGGTCGTGCGGTACATGGCTGACACCATCGGCGTGATGTACCTGGGCAAGCTCGTGGAGATCGGCCCGGCCAACGCCGTCTACGACCACCCAGCGCACCACTACACGCGAGGGCTCCTCGACGCGGTGCCCGAAGCGGACCCGGGGAAGGCGCGGCTCAAGGTGAAGGCGAAGGGTGTACGCGGCGAACTGCCCTCGGCCGTCGACCCGCCCACCGGCTGCCGGTTCCGGACGCGCTGCCCCAGGGCGGAGGACCGATGTGGCGCCGAGGTGCCCCCGTGGCTGGACTTCGGCGACGGGCACATGGCGCTCTGCCACTTCCCGCTCGAGACCCCTGTCTCGATCCGGGTACCAGCGACGTCTGTCGCCACCACCCCCTCCTAGATCGAGGTCGACACGGATCGCCGGCGATCCGGTCAGCGGCGCTGAGTCCGCACCTCGAGCGCGTCGCGCAGGGCGTCACCGATGAAGTTGAACGCCACGACGACGAGGATGATGACGATGCCAGCCGGATAGAGCTCCCACCACCAGCCGTTGCCTGCGGCGTTGACGCCGTTCGAGAGCATCGTGCCCCAGTCCGTCCCGGGCGCCGGGATCCCGAAGCCCAGGAAGCCGAGGGCTGCAAGGACGAGGATCGATGTCGCCACTTGGAACGTGGCGAACACGACGATGGTCCCGATCGCGTTCGGAATGATGTGGCGTCCGATGATCCGGCCACCCCTCCCGCCCATCGCGCGAACCGCCTGCACGTACTCGCGCGTTCGGAGGGTCAGGGTCTCGCCGCGGACCAGGCGTGCGGGAATGAGCCAGCTCACACCCGCGATCACGAAGATCAGCAGCGCCTCGGAGCTGCGGAAGATCGTGACGAGCGCGATCAGCAGGAAGAGGACGGGGATCGAGAGCACGATGTCCACCATGCGCATCATCAGGGCGTCCAACCACCGGCCGAAGAAGCCGGCGACCGCCCCGTAGACGACGCCGACCACCGTCGCGACGAGCGCGGATATGAGGCCGACCGTGAGCGAGGCCTGACCCCCGTACATCAGGCGGCCCAGCACGTCGAACCCGGTCTGTGTCGTCCCCAGCGGGAACGACCCTGTCGCTCCTGGAGGAGCGTTCTCCGGGTTCAGCAGGGCCAGCTCCTGGTTCGTCTGGTTCGTGTGATAGAGCAGCGGCCCGACCCAGCAGAACAGCACGATGAGGATGATGAAGATGAGGCTCACCACCGCAAGCTTGTGCTCGACGAAGACCCGAAAGATCTGCTTCGCGATGCCCCCGGCCGACTGCGCCTCGCCACCTTGAGGCGCCTCTGGCGCCTCGACCACCTCCTCGGGGACGACGACGTCGACGCCGACAGGCAACGGGGCCGCGGGCCCCTTCACGAGTGTCTTCATCGCAGGTGTGCCCCTGAAGCCCCGCGTCCCGGTCAAAACGACCCTCCGTAGCGGATCCGCGGGTCCACGACCACGTAGAGAATGTCGGCAAAGAGCGAGCCGATGACCGTCGCCACGGTGATCACGAGCGTCGTCCCGAGCACCGTGGGGATGTCCGAGTTGGTGGCCGCCGTCACGGTGAGCAAGCCCATGCCGGGATAGTTGAAGATGTCCTCGACGATCACTGCGCCGCTCACGATCCCCGGTAGGGACAGACCGAGGAGCGTGATGATCGGGATCAGCGCGTTGCGCAGCGCATGGCCGTAGAGCACTCGCCGGTTGCTAGAGCCCTTGGCTCGCGCCGTGCGGATGTAGTCCTCCGCCATCGCATCGAGCAGCGACGAACGCATGTACCTGCTGAACCCTGCGATCGTGAGAGCTGCCAAGGTCACCACCGGGAGGATGAAGCCCTTGGGATCGGTCCAGACGGCGAACGGCGAGGCATTGGACGGCGGGGAGACCGGGAGCAGCTTGGCATCGAAGGAGAGCCAGATGATGAGCAGCGTGCCGAGGAAGAACGAGGGCGTCGCATAGAGGACGAAGGAGAGGCCGGTGAGGGCGTAGTCGCCCGGCTTGCCCTTCTTCACGACTTGGATGACGCCAAGGGGAACCGCGATGATCAGCGCCAAGAACGTCGAGGTCCCGACGAGGACGAGCGTCTTCGGCAGTCGCGTCGCGATGACGTTCCACACCGGCTCCGTGAACTTGTACGAGTAGCCCAGGTGCAGGAGCGGTAACCCGATCAGGTAGTGCCAGAACTGGACCCACAATGGCTGTGTGAGCCCGTTGGCGTGGTTGAACTGTCGGATGAGCGGGGGGGTCGATTTCGGACCGAGGACCGCACGGGCCTCGCCTCCGGGGATGAGCCGCGAGAGCAGGAAGACGATGATGACGACACCGAGGACGACGATGATCGCCTGAAGGAACCTGCGCGCCAGGTACCCGATCATCGGTGCCTAACCTGCCACGATCCAACGCGCGGCGGGGTTCGGGTCCGGGCTACCGGAACCACGCCGCAGACACGGCCCCGGGCGGCTCGGGGGGAGGCTCAGCGCGCGCATCCCTCGTGGTCGCACGTCGTCGAACCCCCCTCCGCTGCCGGTCCGTCGATCCCTTAACCGCGCGCGCGCGCTCGTTCGGTCAGGACCAGTGGAATGTGGCCGGTGTTCCGGTGTCCATCGGGTCCCACGGGCTCAAGCCGTTCAGTCCCTTACGGACCTCGCGCAATGTGATCCGCAAGGGTTGCCAGATAACGGGCAGCGTCTTCGCGAGATAGTCCTCGACCTTGAAAATCGTTGTCGTCGAGGTGATCGTCTTCTTGATGAGGGTTGTGGCAGTCCTTGTCGCGAAGTTCCCGTCGTTCGAAGCGGCGCCGGCGAGCAGGATCTCTGTGCCGTTCGGGTAGAGGTCCGGCTCATACAGCCATGCGAGACCCTGGCTGTAATCGTCGATCTCCCACTTACAGCCCTTCGGGCACGGAGCGATGTCACCGATGATCGTCGTGAACGACGCGCTGGAAAGGTTCACCCGGATACCCGCGGCGGACAGACTGTCCTTCTGGGTGACCACGATGGCCGTCGCGGTCTTTGTCCCGGCGAGCTCCACCATTGTGAAGTTCAGCTTGGCGCCCTTCTTGATTCCCTTCCCGCAGTCACTCGCACCAGTCCCAGGCTTCTTGCAAGTGTCGACCCCACCGGGAACCACCTTCCAGCCGTGGGCTTTCAAGAGCGCCTTGGCCTTCGCCACGCTGTAGGGATACGGGTTCTTCAGCTCCGTCGTCGAGACGAGCGGGCTCTTCGGCAGGACCGGCACCGGGCCATAGTTCGGCACCGCGTACCCGTGCTCGAGGTGAGAGATGATCAGTGTCTGGTTCACGAGGTGCTGGTACGCCTGGCGGATGTAGAGCTGCCTGAAGATCGGACCCGCGTTGCCTGTGTCACCGGTCGAGTTGAAGTTGATCCAGTAGTAGTCGATCGACCAGGACGGGGCCGGCACCAGGTTGTACGTCGACGTAAGGCGCGGGTTGTTCGGGCCGGGCGTCGGCGCGACCCCGGGCTTCCCCGGTTTCGCCGCACCAGCGGTGATCTCTGTCGGCGGGAGGAGACCCGCGTCGAGTGTGCCGCCGACCATCGCGTCGTACTGCGCGGAAGCAGAGGTGTACTGCTTCTCGACGTACTTCGTGACCTTGGGCTTGTTCGGGCCGGAGTACTTGGGGTTGGGCACCAACGTGAGACCGACTGTCGGGGTGAACGATTGAAGCGTCCAGGGTCCGTCCACGACCTTCCACAGGGGGTTCGTTGCATAGGTGGGCAACGCGTTCAACGTCGCCTTCGGGTTTGTCGGGTTGAACCCGGACTGCTCCGAGAGGAAGGTATAGACCGCCTTGCACTTGGCGTAGTTCGCGCCCCCCTTGCCGGTCGTGGCGAATGTCGCCTTCGCGCACCCGGCCGACCCGGCGGCCCCGGTCGTCGACGTCTTTGTCCAGGCGAGCGGCAACGGCGTGATCTCGGAGAGCTCGTTGTACAAGAACCAGTGCTCGTTCACCGGAGTCTTCATCTCGAAGGTGACCGTCGATGGGTTCGTGACGGTGAGCGATTTCACGCTTGTCGGGAGCGAGAGCCCGCCCGGGAACCAGCCAGCGAACCCGTCCGGCTTCTGGTGCCAGATGTTCATCCAGAAGCGGATGTCTGTCGCGGTCACCTTCTCTCCGTCCGACCACTTGTAGTTCTTCAGGGTGATCTTGACGGTCTTGTCACCGTTGGAGAGAGCCGGTGTCTTCGCCAGCGACAGCCGCTGGTCCACTGTGATCTTGTTCGGGCTGCCAAACATGTACAGCGGCCGGAACATGTAGTACTCGAAGGTGTCGATGTTGGCCACCGAGAAGTACGTGGTTGTCATGAACGGGAAGATGTAGTTGACGGCGACCTGGCCCCATGTCCCGACCGGCACGGTGACCGTTGTCTTTGTGGTCGCACCGCTGGTCGTCGGCGCGACCGCGACGGCCGCGAGCGACACGAGCCCGACCACGGCAACCCCGCAGACCAGACCTCTCAAGATCCTCAGACGTTGGCGCATCTCCTCCGACTCCCTTCTCCCAGCCCCCCGGGCTCGGATAGCCACGACCGCATGCACGATGGCACAGCGGAACCGTAACACTGCTTGCCCGAGGGCGACGGCGCACATCGCGTGCCCCTGCCTCCCCGGACCGCACGAGACGCGAGACGGCCCGGGCTCCCCCCCTCCGCCATGTGGGGGCCGGGAGCCCGGGCCGCTCGTTCAACGACTCGGCGCCGTCACGACCAGTGGAATGTGGCCGGTGTCAGCGTGTCCAGCGGGTCCATCGGCGCCACGCCCTGGAGACCCTTGTGGACATCGTACAGACGGACCCCAGTGTTCTCGAAGACGTAGGGGAGGTGCCTCTCCTCCCAGTTCTCGTACTTCACGAGAGTTGTGGTCCCCGTCTCGGACTTGATGATGAGCGCTGTGCTCGTCGGTGTCGCCCATTGGCCGGAGTTGGACCCTGCGGTGGCTGCGAGCAGCTCTGTCCCAGCCGGGTAGATGTCCGGCGAGTAGAGCCAGCCCCCCCAGTCGTTTATCTCCCACTTGCAGCCCTTCGGGCACGGGGACGCCTCGCTGTAGACGGTGTTGAACGTTCCGCTCGAGAGGATCAGGTGGATGCCGGCCAGCGACGCGGAGGCGGCGTAGGTCTCGTTGATCGTCTTGAGGTTCGACGGCTCGGTCGAGTAGACGAATGTGAAGCTCAGCTTCGCACCCTTCTTGATCCCCTTCCCGCAGTCACCCGCTTTAGTCCCAGGCTTCTGGCAGGTGTCGACACCACCGGCGACCACCTTCCAGCCATGGGCCTTCAAGAGCGCCTTCGCCTTCGGCACGCTGTAGGGGTAGGGGTTCTTCAACGCTGTCTTCGAGAGGAAGGGCGTCTTCACCGCGTCCGGGACCGGCGTGTAGTTGGGCGCGCCATAGTCCTTGTCGATCCTGCTGATGACCAATGTCTGGTTCATCAGGTGCTGCATTGCCTGACGGAAGTACAGCTGGTTGAAGATCGGGCCCGCGTTCCCTGTGTCACCCGTCGACTTGAAGTTGTACGGGATATATGTGAACTGCCATGTCGCCGAGGCTTCCATGTTGTATGTGCCGGTGAGCCGAGGGTTGTTGGGCCCGAGCACTGGGAGGTGGCCCGGTGAGCCGATCCTCTTCGCCGGCTCGGTGAGCTCTGTGTCCCCGAGGTGACCGACGTCGAGTGTGCCACTCGCGAAGGCGTCGAACATGGCCGATGTCGTCGTATAGGCCTTGTCGATGTACTCCTTGATCCTCGGCTTGTTCGGACCCGAGTACGTCGAGTTCGGCACCATCGTGAAGCCGACTGTCGGGGTGAAGGAGGAGAGCTTCCACGGTCCGTCCACGACGCTCCAGATCTTGCTCGTGGCGTAGGTCGGGAAGGCGTCGATGGTCTCCTTCGGCTTTGTCGGGTTGAACCCGGACTGCTCCGACAGGAAGTTGAACACCGCCTTGCACTTGGCGGCGTTGGGACCCTTGGGCGCGGTGGTCGCGAACGGCGCCTTCGCGCAGCCCGCTGATCCCGGCGCTCCGGTGAGCGAGGTCGTTGTCCAGGCGAGCGGAAGCGGCGTGATCGTGGAGAGCTCGTTGTACAGGAACCAGTGCGGGTTCATCGACTTGTTCATCGTGAGGGTGACCGTCTGCCCCGAGACCTTCACCGACTTCACGCTTGTCGGCAACGAAAGGCCGCCGGAGAACCAGGCCGCGTAGGATGTGGGCTTCTGGTGCCAGATGTTCAGCCAGAAGAGGACGTCTGTGGCGTCGAGTGACTCTCCGTCCGACCACTTGTAGCTCTTCACGGTGATCGTCACGACCTTGTCCCCGTCGGAGAACTTGGGCGGCGCGGCAACCGAAAGCTTGTTGTTCACTGTGATCGAGTTGTGGCTGCCGAACCAGTAGAGCGGCCGGTACATGTAGTACTGGAAGTAGTCGATGTTGTCCACGCCGAAGTGCGCGAGTGTCATGAACGGGAAGATGTAGGTCGGGGCCGATCCTGTTTGCCCCGCGTCGGTGACCACTGACTTTGTCACCGACGACGCCCCGGCGGACGCCGCCGACAAGGAGATCGACACCACCCCCAAGGTCACCATCCCGAGGGTCGCCACCGCGGTGGCGA
>JBOGGB010000069.1:0-2099 GCA_050743605.1 Acidimicrobiales bacterium | reverse complement strand
TCGTTAAGCCGTCCGGAGGAACAACCAGCGCGCCGAGAAAGGCGCACGGAGCCACTCCCATGAGCTCTGCCTCGAAAAGCAAGCCGAGGGCGCTCTCTCGGGACTGGTGCCGGGTGGGCTCGTCGCCGGTCGGCTGGTCGCCGGTCGGCTCGCCGCCGGTGGATTGGTCGGTCGGCACGATCTCCCTTCCCCGGCCTCGCCTCGCAGGTCCCCGCGAGGGGACGGTCAGGCCCGGGCGAGGTACTCGCCCGTGCGGGTGTCCACCCGGATCGCCTCCCCCGGCCCCACGAAGAGCGGCACCTGCACGACGAGCCCCGTCTCCACGGTTGCGGGCTTGCGCGCCCCTGACACGCGGTCCCCCTGGATCCCCGGCTCCGTGTCGGTCACGGTCAGCTCCACCGCCGCGGGCAAGTCGACGCCGATGATGTCGTTTCCGTACATCTGGAGGTACACGGCGTTCCCCTCCTTCAGGTAGTTGGCGGTGTCCCCGAGCGTCGGACGCGACACCTGGATCTGCTCGTAGCTCGTGGAGTCCATGAAGACGTACTCGTCGGCGTCGCGGTAGAGGAATTGGGTCTCGTGTTTGTCGATGATCGCCTGCTCGAGCTTCTCGTCGGCGCGATAGGTCCTGTCGATGACCGCGCCCGTGCGGACGTTCTTCAGCTTCGTGCGTACGAACGCGCCGCCCTTTCCGGGCTTCACGTGCTGGAACTCGACGACGGTGAAGAGCCCCTCGGGGAGATCGAGGGTCATGCCGTTCTTCAGGTCGTTGGTGGAGACGGGCATCGGGTCCTCTCGGCTCCTGGCGGCGTCAACACGTCGCGACGGTCTTGGCGAAGTTCGTGAGAGCTCGGCTCCCGGCCTCGGTCACCACCAGGGTGTCCTCGATCCGGACGCCGCCGGTTCCCGGGAGATACACCCCCGGTTCCACCGTGACGATCATGCCGGCGGCCAGGGTAGCAGTGCCGAGCGCGCTCACGGTCGGGGCCTCGTGGATGTCGAGCCCCACGCCGTGGCCGGTACCGTGCTCGAACCGCTCCGCCCAGCCGGCCTCCGCGATCACGGCACGGCACACCCCGTCGACGTCCTTGCAGCCCACGCCAGGAGCCACCGCCGCGACGCCGCGCGCCTGGGAGTCGGCCACGACCGCGAAGACCCTGGCGAGCTCTCCCTCGGGCTCGCCCCCCACGAGGAAGGTCCGGGTCATGTCCGACCGGTAGCCGCAGAAGGTCGCGCCGAAGTCGACCACGACGGGCTCTCCGCGCTCGATCCTTCGCTCCGTCGGACGGTGGTGAGGCTTCGCGGAGTTCGGCCCCGCGGCGACGATGGTCTCAAAGGCGGTGCTCTCCGCCCCCCCGCGGCGCATCGCGGTGTCCAGCTCGAGCGCGAACGCAGACTCGGTGAGCCCGCTCGACAGCATCGGGAGCACCTCTGCGAGCGCACCGTCCGCGATCGCCGCAGCGCGCGCCATCCGGTCGACCTCACCCTCGTCCTTCACCTCGCGCAGCGCCTCGACCAGCCCGCTCGTGGGCAGGACCTCGTCCAGGAGCTCCCCCCACTGGCGACTCTCGCTCCAGCTCGTGTGGTCCGCCTCGAGGCCGACGTGTGACGCTCTGGACACGAAGGCCTTCACCGCGTCCCGCTGCGCCTGCAGCCCTCCGACGGCGATCTCGACGTGGGCACCTTCCGCCGCCACCTGCTCGGCCGACTGGGTGCGGTATCGGCCGTCGGTCGTGAGCAGCGCGCCCGACGGGGTGACCGCCAGCACGCCGGCCGACCCGGTGAAGCCGCTCAGGTAGCGGACGTTCGCCAGATTGGTCACGACGAGCGCGCCGACGGCCGAGTCGTCGAACCGCGCCCGCAGGCGGTCGAGCCGCGCGGGCACTTCCAAGGGGATCATGGCCTTCCCTCCTTCTCCGCTTGATCTTCTTCGGCGCGTCTCTTCGCCCGGGGTGTCGCCTTCGCCCGGGGTGTCGCCTTCGCCCGGGCCTCGCAGATCCTCACCGCAGCCAGGATCGCGAGCTCGTAACCGAGGCCTCCCATCCCGGCGACGAGCCCGTCCGCGACTGGCGCGACCATCGAGGTGTGCCGGAAGGGCT
>JBOGGB010000068.1:0-2911 GCA_050743605.1 Acidimicrobiales bacterium | reverse complement strand
TGCTGCCGCTCGTGGGGATCGTGAACCACCTCATCGGCGTCGAGCGTCGCTGGATCGACGGCGGAATGCTCGGGGGCCCCATCGAGCGCCGGGATGAGGAGTTCTTCCCCGGAAGAGAGCTCTCCGTCGACGAGGTCAGCCGAGCGTACCGGGAGCGCGCGAAGAAGACGGACGGCATCGTGCGCGAGCTCGCGCTCGACACGCCGAACACGCGCCGGGAAGGGACGACGTTGCGCTGGACGCTCCTCCACCTCCTGAACGAGACCGCGCGTCACGCCGGCCACGCGGACGCCGTTCGCGAGCTGATCGACGGCAGCACCGGCGAGTGACCTTTCTGGAGGAGGTCGGTCTCGCATGAGCGCGGAGACCGAGCGGGAGGTGCTGCGGCTCTTCGCGCGCGTCACCGAGGTCCTCGCCCGGGCGACGTGGGCGCTGCTCTCCGCGGACGTCTCGCTCGGTCGGTCGGTGGTCGAGGGGGACGAGGAGATCGACGCCGAGGTCCAGTCCGTCGAAGCGAGCATCTGGGGTGAGATCGACGCCCTCGTGGGGGCTTCTGCTGACATCCGTCGGCTCGTCCGGCTGGTCTCCGCCCTGTCGGAGCTCGAGCGGAGCGCGGACCTGGCCGAGCACATCGCACAGCGTGCGGTCCTGGGACTCGGCGGGGAGATGACCCCCGTGAGCCGCGGCATCGTGCAACGGATGTCCGAGGTCGCGATCGACATGTGGCGAAGTGCCGCCGAGATGTGCGGGAGCGGGAGCGCGACCGACGCCCTCGACCTCGGCGAGACAGACGAAGAGCTCGACATTCTCCACGATCGGCTGACCGTCGAGGTGGCCGGGGGAACGATGCAGCCGTCTGTCGCCGCGCAGGTCACCCTCCTCGCCCGCTTCTACGAGCGACTCGGGGACCACGCCGTGAACCTGAGCCGGCGCCTCGCGCCTGGAGAGGGTCGCGGCAACGGGGCGTCCGGGCCATCCTGACAGCAAGCGTGACCTGGGGTTATGCTTCATCCTTCTCCATGAAGCTGTTGGAGGAGGGGACCCGGACTACCGGGGGGAGATGGGGTGCCGCGACAGGGCTCTATTGGGCATAGGCGGCGGGGGCATGGCTCTTCTATAACCGCGCCCGTCGAGCCCGTCGAGCCCGTCGCGCCCGTCGCGCCCACCGCCTCACCAACCGGCACCGACCGTTCCGTTCGACGCTTCTGGGCGATCGCCTCCGCGGCGGTGGTCCTGCTCGTGGCCGTCTGCTCCGTGCTCGGCGCGCTGTCGTGGGCCTCGTACGTCCGCGTGCAGGCGACACGGAACTTCCAGGTCAGCGCGAGCACGACCGCTGACGCGCTGAGCAGCGCGCTCCAGCGCACCAAGGACCTCGCGCTGACCGCCCGCGTGCTCGTGGAGACCGATCCGACGATCGCGGATCCCCGCTTCGCCAACTGGTTCCGCTTGCTCGAGGCGCATGGCAACTACGCAAGCTCGTTCGGGCTGCTCTACCTCGCGAGAGTCGCTGCGCCGCAACTGCAGACGTTCGAGCGTCGAACCGAAGAAGCACCGCCGTTCGGAGTCGCCAATCTGGGCCCGTTCCGCATGACCCCGCCAACGGCTAAGGCCCCTTACTGCCTCACCGACGCCGGCGCAGTGGATCTCCGGAGCTCCCTCGGGATCCCGACCCAGGCAGTCATGCCGCTGCTCGCGCTGGCTGCGGCCGACCTCGACTTCTGCGCGCTGCCGATCGGCAGGCAATTGCAGGCGTCGGCGCAGAGCGGTCGACCGGCGGCGGCGACGCTTGCATCCCTTCTTGCGACGATTCCGGAGTTCTCCAGCGGTCCCGGCCTCCCGCGCTCGGTTCTGGGCACGCTCGACCGCGACGGCCTGATCGCGACGCTCACCCCTGTGTACACGCGCACTGCCTCGACTCCTTCTGCTCGCGAGGCTGCGCTCCAAGGGTGGATCCTCAATGTGTTCGAGGGGCGAACGGTGCTCTCCCCCGCGCTCGTCTCTCGTCGCCACTTCTCGGCGGTTCTCTCCTTTCAGAACCCGCCAGCTCATCGCGTGGTCCTCGACGTGGCCGGCCGTCACGACGCTGGCGTCTCGAGCACCGCGGCGGGCGGGACGAGTAGGACCTTCGAGCTCACGCGCCACGGCCCGTGGTTCGTGACGTTGACCGCGCCTCCGATGGGCACCTCCGCGACGGCCCAGGGCATCGTCGTCCTGCTGGGGGGGCTCTTGATCTCGTTCCTTCTGTTCGCGGTCGTCCGCCTGCTGGTGCGGTCACGCCGCGAGGCCTTCCACCTCGTCGACCAACGGACCGCCGAGCTGCTCCACCAGGCACGGCACGATCCGCTCACGGGGCTCCCGAACCGCGCGGCGATGTTCGAGCTGGTGGAGGCGGCCCTTGCCCGTCCGGGTGCCGCGGCGTCGGAGGTGGCGGTCGTGCTGGTCGACCTGGACCACTTCAACGACGTGAACGACCGGTTCGGGTCGCAGGCCGGCGACGACGTGCTCCGCCAGGTCGCCGCACGTTTCCGGGCAGCCGCCGGACATGCGGTAGTGCTCGGCCGAATGGGTGGTGACGATTTCCTCGCGCTAATCGAGGAAGGCCCGGCGCTCGAGAAGGCCCAAGGCGTCGCGCACGAGCTACTCAGCGCGATGGCTGGCCCCTTCCGCACCGGGCGAACACCCGCGGCGGCGATCGACCTGACGGCGAGCGCGGGGATCGCCGCAGGGGTACGGCACACGGCCGAGGTCCTGGTCAGCGACGCGGGGATTGCCTGCCTCGAGGCACGGGAGACCGACTCTCGCATTCTCACCTTCCGACCCGAGATGCGCGCCGCGGTCCATCACCGGATCGACACGGAGTCCGAGCTGCGAGCCGCGTTCGCAGAGGACCGCTTCTTCCTCGTCTACCAGC
>JBOGGB010000067.1:0-1602 GCA_050743605.1 Acidimicrobiales bacterium | reverse complement strand
GGTCTCGCCGGGTGTCACTTTGAAGGTGCCGGTCTCGCTGGCCCCGCTACCTCCCGAGGTGTTATCCGCTCCTCCGCCGCCTGCGCCTTCGGCGGTGATGGTGACCGAGGTGACCCCGGCTGGCACTGTGAAGCTTGTGACGTGCCCGGTGTAGGAGAAGGTGTCAACCGTGGGTACGGCGGACTGGGTGACCGACACCTCCGTCTCGCCGGCGCTGCTCGGCGCGACGGTGTTGCTGGCGAGGTACGCCGAGCCGGCCGCGACCATGGCTCCTGAGACGGCGGCAAACGCCAGTCGACGACCCAGGCGTCTCATCGACCGATGACCTCCCCCGTCCTTGGACTATCGACATTTGGCGGACCGCGTCGAGAGGCACCGCCGAGCGCACCACCGCGGCGCGACCTGCGGCGTTCCTCCACCAACGACCGACGGCTGCAAGCACAGACGTCACCTTCGACCCCTGTTCTACGCCGTCACTTCCGCTCCCGCATCTACAAAATTGGGGAAAACCCCAGCGGGGTGCGCCAAACCATCCGCCGCGGACGGTTGAAGGCTGCCGGACGGGAAAAGGTGATCGTGGCACCCCCGGTGCCGGACCGAGAGGAGCAGAGATGGCGGATCAGGAAGGCTGGGAGGAGGAGCACCACCACGACGCGCTCACCCACGCTCATCACCACTTCCACGTCACGCACAACCGCACGACGATGGGCAACATCGAGCACTTGACCTCCGAGCACGAGCACGAGCACAACCACGCCCCGCTCGGCCACTCGCACCTCCCACACCAGAACTTCGACGAGGAGCACCGCGGCGAAGCCCACGTCCACGACCACGAGGCACCGACCGGGCGGGGCTGACAGTCCGAGCCGTCCGAGCTGAGCTTTCCGGTAGCAAGCGCAAGTCCTTGGGTAGGACCGGTCCGCGCGGCCGCCCGGCCGCTCGACGACGGCGTTCATAGCGTCACGAACCGAGGAGACGACAGTGGCCCAAGGGATCATCGAGGCACTGCGCCAGGACCATGACGAGGTCCGCGAGATGTTCAGCAAGCTGGAGGCTGCGACCGGCCAGGCCCGCACCGATCTCTTCCACGAACTGGTCGGCGAGCTCGTGCGTCACGAAGTCGCCGAGGAAGAGATACTCCGTCCGGTGAGCAAGCGCGACGCCGGCGACGCCGTCGCCCAAGCCCGGATCAAAGAGGAGAGCGAGGCCGAGGAGCTCTTGAAGGAGATGGAGAAGCTCGATCCCGGGAGTGCAGAGTTCGCGCAGAAGTTGGAGAAGCTGCAAACCGAGGTCGAGCGCCCCGCCACGGCCGAAGAGACCGAAGAATTCCCGAAGGTAGAGCAGGCCGAGAGCGCGGAGAAGCTCGAGAAGATGGGCAAGGCCTACGAGGCGGCGAAGGCGGCAGCCCCGACGAGGCAACACCCGTCGACCCCCAACACCGCCGCCGCGAACCTGCTGATCGGACCGTTCGCCGCTGTGATGGACCGGGCAAGAGACGCGGTCCGAGAGGCGGCCAAGAAGAACGCGGACTGAGCTGACGCCCAGGGACGCCCTGGGCTCGTCGCAGGGAGCGCATGAAGACTGTCTCGTCGTTGCACGAGC
>JBOGGB010000066.1:0-1634 GCA_050743605.1 Acidimicrobiales bacterium | reverse complement strand
GTGAGCCCCTCGCGCCCCCGCCCGCAGACGTGGTCCCCGACCGGGAACGTCGCTCGCTCTGCTCGCCCTACCATGCCGTCGTCGACCGGCGCGCCATGGCGCTCCCGCGAATACGCGACCATAGGCGGCGCCATGGAGGTTACGCATCAATCAGACCCTGAACGAATTGATCGGAGCGACTCGAGAGAGCGTAACGAAGGCGCTGGCGGAGCTCCGCCGACAGGAGATGATCTGCACCTGCCAGGGCGCATCGAGGTGCTGGGCCGGCCGCGGCCGGCCCCTCAAATAGAGCAATGGTGATATTGGTACAATCATATTAATGGTAAGGGTGATTACCGGACTGCTCGCCGCGTCGGTCGTCCTGGCGTTGGCCGGCTGCGGCCGCGCGCAGACTTCAGCTTCGCATAGCCCCCCACCGCCGACGAGGCTGCGTGTCGGTTACGCATCAGGCCCCTATAGGTACGGATACGAAGCCAAGATACGGGGTACCCAGCAGCAGGCGAACGGGAGCCGCACCTCTGTCCACCAGGACCTGTCGGCACAGGGCAAGTGGAAGGTGAGCGGTGCGGGCAGCGGCAGTGGAGACCTCGTCACCGCTTCCTTCAGCAAGATCCACTCGTCCCAGTCACCGACGACGATCCCGGGACCGCACCAGGTCATCTTCATCCTGTCGCCTGATGGTCAGTTGACGCTGCAGAAGGGCGCCTTTCCTGCGCCCGGGACGCCGACCTCGGCTCCCGGCACGTCGCAGTTCGTCGCCCTGCTCTCCGACCAGCCGGTCAAACCCTCCTCGACGTGGGTAAGGACGATCTCTTCACCGAATCCCTACGGGCCGGGCGGGATCAACTACCAGGCGAAGAGTACGTACGTGAAGTCGACGACGGTGCACGGCGACCGGGCGGCGGAGGTGCGCACGACGGCGATGATCCCGATCAACCTGGTGGTCAACCTGCAGCAGGAGACGGGAGCCACCGACCAGCCCTCGCCGTTCGGAACCGCGGTTGAGGCGCACTACTCGGGCAGCGAGGCGATGACCGTGACGTCGGTGATCGACGTACCGGGCCATCAGATCGACTCGACGCGGAGCGCGGCTTCGGTGCACCTGGCTGAGGCACCGGTCAGCGGTACCACGCCGCAGGCACCGTCTCGCTTCGACGGCACCGAAACGACCAGCTTCACCTGGTTCTTCTGAGCAATCGGAGGCAAGACAATGGATGACCGTGGACGGCAGGAGAGCGACCTTGGCGAGGAGCAGCGACGCCGGGCACGCGTCGAGGGAGAGGAGTTTCAGCCCGACGCGCCGAACCCGACGCCGGCGCTCGACTCTGAGGAGTCGGCGGAGAGCGTCGATGTCGTGGAGGACCCGGACCAATCGGTCGCCGAGCCGCGCGGCGAGGATCGGGAGCTCCGCGAGGAGCTCCGTCGAGCGCAGCCCAACCCACCGATGACGGAGCCGGCACTGGCCGACCCCATGTCCGACGTGGACCTGGGCTACATGGAGGACCAGGAGCACGAGACCGATTGGGATCTCGACGCGCAGGAGCGGCCCGTCGCCGCCGAGCCGACCGATCCCCTGGAGGCGGAGCGCGAGGAGCACGATCGGCCCGGCGCCGAAAGTGAGCAGCTGCCAGACC
>JBOGGB010000065.1:0-4934 GCA_050743605.1 Acidimicrobiales bacterium | reverse complement strand
CTCGGCGCCTGCGCCACCGCCGGCCGCACCCGCGGTGCCTGCTCCGCCGCCGGCCTTCGCGCCCCAGGAGTCCGCCCCGCCGGCCTACGCGCCTCCACCGCCGGCCTTCGCACCCCAGGAGCCCGCCCCGCCGGCCTACGCGCCTCCACCGCCGGCCGCACCCGCGGCGCCTGCTCCACCGCCGGCCTTCGCGCCCCAGGAGCCCGCCCCGCCGGCCTACGCGCCTCCGCCACCTCCGCCTCCGGGGTACATCCCGCGTGCTGCCGATGCGCCGTCCCAGCCGTCGGATGCGCAGAGCCAACCCGTTCCCGTTGGTGGAGACGGGGCTGCGCGTCCCTCCGGAGTCGACGGAATGCTCCTCTCACCGGTCGTGCGCAGGCTTCTCGCCGAGAACGCGATCTCCCCCTCGGAGGTGACCGGCACCGGTCTGGGCGGCCGCATCACGAGAGAAGACGTTCTCGCTCTGCTCGACGCCCGCCGCGGTCCTGGCGGGGGCCTTGCGGGGTTGCCGCCCGCTCAGGCTCAGGCTCAGGCTCAAGCTCAGGTCGAGGTCGTCACCCGGCTGCCAGAGACCCCGCCGGCGCCCTCCTTCGCCCCCCAGGCTCCGGCTTCCGGGGCACCGCCGTCGCCCGCCGATCCGTCGCCCGCCTCACAGGCAGTGCCAGCGGCGACCGAACAAGCGAGCGCGGAGGCCCGCGCGGATGCGGACCGGGTCGTGCCCTTCTCGAACATGCGGAGGCGCACCGCTGAGCACATGGTCCGTTCCAGGGCGACCTCGCCGCACGCCTTCATCGCATACGAGGTGGACTTCGAGAACGTGGAGCGCGTGCGCCAGGCATGGCGCGAACGGTTCAAAAGCGAGGAGGGCTTCTCTCTCACCTACCTGCCCTTCGTCGCACGGGCCACGGTCGAGGCCCTCCAGGAGTTCCCGAACTTGAACGCGTCGGTCGTGGACGACTCGTTGGTCGTGCACGAGCGGGTCAACCTCGGGATCGCCGTCGACCTCGACCACGAGGGACTGATCGTCCCTGTCGCGCACCACGCCGAGGAGGTCACCTTACGAGGGATCGCTCGGCGGATCAGGGACCTCGCTGAGCGGGCCCGCAGTCGGCAGCTGACCGCGGACGACATCGCCGGAGGCACCTTCTCGATCACCAACGACGGTCCCTTCGGGACCTCCTTCACGGTGCCGATCATCAACCAGCCCCAGGTGGCGATTCTGGCGACCGACGGCGTGCGCCGCCGACCGGTCGTCGTCGAGCTGCAAGACGGCAGCGAGTCCATCGCCATCCACTCGGTCGGGATGATCGGCGTCAGTTGGGACCACCGCGCGGTGGACGGTGCGTACGTGTCGTCGTTCCTCCGTAGGGTGGCTCAGGGGCTCACCGATCGAGACTGGGTCTCCGAGCTCTGACGGTGCTGCGCGTCCGCCGGCTCGGGCGGGTCCCCTACGCCGAGGCGTACGACCTGCAGCATGCGCTCGCACGTCGGGCGACCGACGACTACCTCTTGCTGCTGGAACACCCCCACGTGTACACCCTGGGGGTGCGCGCGAACCCGGCGCACATCCTGCGCGACCCAGCACTCGTGGGAGCGACCGTGTTCCGCGCCGACCGCGGCGGCGACGTGACCTACCACGGCCCAGGACAACTGGTCGTGTACCCGCTCGTCACCCTCGACTCCAACCCGGGGTCGGGCCCCGGGCATGTTCGGCGCGTCGAGCAGGTGGTGATCGAGGCCCTACGCGAGCTCGGAGTCGATTCCTCCCGCCACGACGGCTATCCAGGGGTCTGGGTCGGTGTGGGAGGCACTGCGCCGCGTAAGGTCGCGGCAATCGGCGTGCGAGTCGTGCGCGCAGCGGACGGTCGCCGGAGAACCCTCCACGGCGTCGCGTTGAACGTCGACTGCGACCTCTCGATGTTCAGCCACATCGTGCCCTGTGGCATTGCTGACTACGAGGTGACGTCGCTCCGCGCCGAGGGGGTCGACGTAGTCATGGCCGACGTGGTCGAGGCGGTGGCGGCACGCGCCGTCGACGCCTGGGGGCCGAGCGGCGTCGACCGGCAGGACGTGCACCTGGCACACGCGGCGCGGCGCGAGAGGGCCGGCGACCTCGGACCCGCCCCCGAGGGTGAGCGCCCCCTCCTGCGGCGCCTCCGTCAGGCGGGAACCGATCCCGGATCTGGCGTGCCGCTCCGGTCGCGGAAGCCCGACTGGTTGCGCATGCCCGCCCGAATGGGGGAGGGCTACCTGTCCCTCGGCCGCACCATCCACGACCTCGGTCTCGTGACGGTCTGCGAGGAGGCCGGCTGTCCCAACATCTTCGAGTGCTGGTCCGACGGGACGGCGACCTTCATGGTGAACGGCTCTCGCTGCACCCGCGCCTGCGGGTTCTGCCTCGTGGACACGCGCCACCCGCTGCCGCTCGACCCGACGGAGCCAGAACGGGTGGCCGAGGCCGTCGAGCGGATGAAGCTCTCACATGCGGTGGTCACCTGCGTCGCGCGCGATGACCTTCCCGACGGCGGCGCGGGCGCGATCGCCGCGACCGTCGAGGCAATCCGGGGACGCTGCCCCGGCACCGCCGTGGAGGTCCTGGTCTCCGACTGCAAGGGCGACCTCGAGTCGCTCCGGCTCGTGCTCGACGTTCGGCCCGACATCCTGAACCACAACGTGGAGACGGTGGCCCGTCTGCAGAGAGCGGTGCGGCCCTCGGCTGGCTATGCGAGGAGCCTGGCAGTCCTCGCGCGTGCCGCCGCTGCGGGGCTCGTGGTGAAGTCCGGGCTCATGGTCGGGCTGGGGGAGTCGGAGGCCGAGGTGATCTCGACGCTCGCCGACATGGTCTCGGTGGGTGTCTCGATCGCGACGATCGGGCAGTACCTCCGACCCACGGCGGACCATCTCCCTGTCGCCCGCTGGTGGGCCCCTGCGGAGTTGGACGCCGTCGCCGCGGCGGGGAGCGCCCTCGGACTCGCGCACGTCGAAGCCTCACCCCTGACGCGGTCGAGCTACCACGCGAAGCAGGCTGCTGCCGCCGCGGCGACCGTGCAGGAGGGCGCGGGGCACCGCGCCGCGGCACCGTCCCGGGTGGGATCAGCTTCGCTGGGCGAAGTGCTGCGTCCAGGCGTTCCCGTCCCAGTACCGCAGCGTGTCGGTGGACCCGCTCGGGTCAGGTAGCCACCCGGCTGGCGTGCCCGGGGGCGGTGCGGGTGTGACGGGCGCAGGCGCGACGGCGACCGGTGCCGGCTGCGAGTCGAGGACGTGGGGGTCCGCATGGAGCGCGCCGCTCGAGCCCGACGACCAGGGGTCGGACGGCCACGTCGCGGCGGGGTCCTGGGCGGGCGCGGCCGGGGCGTAGGCGTTCCCAGCAGGCGAGTTCGTCGCTGCGGCCAGGTCCAAGCCCCCGGGCCACGTCGACTCTGGCGGGAACGCCGAGCCCGGACCCGCGTAGACCGGGGACGGAGCTGACGCAGGTGTCCCGATCCCCGCCTGGACCGGGGACGACGCGGCGAACCGTCCGAAGGGATCAGGTCTGCCCGAGGGCTGCTCCTGGAGACCCGCGTAGAAGTTCGGCTGATCGACCGCCGGCTTGGGCGCAGAGGCGCTCTGCCGCCGGCGGGTCGTCACGATGATCCCGACGAGCAGCGCCACGATGACCACGGCGATGATCACCTCGAGGATCAGCACGCCCGTGTTCAAAGTCGCCAGTTCCGTGTCCATATCCTGTAATCCTCCCCTCACGACGGTAGTGCCCGCCGACATTGGGGTCAACGAATCACCTGGCGGGTCGCCGGCCGGGATCTGCCGACCACGGCCGGGACTGCCGGGGAGGAGCCGGTGACCGAGTCCCAGCCGACCGCCTCGATCCCGCTCCCATCCGCCCCGGTACCATCCGCATGGTGGTGCGCATCTACACCCGCAAGGGCGACGACGGGACGACTGGACTCCTCTACGGCGGCAGGGTGACGAAGGCCAGCCCCCGCGTCGAGCTCAACGGCGCGGTCGACGAGGCGCAGGCCGCGCTGGGCGCGGCGCGTGCGGAATCGGATCCTGCGTCGGAGCTCGACGAGCTGTTGGTGGTCCTGGAACGCGAGCTCTACGTGCTCATGGCCGAGGTCGCGACCGCGCCGAAGAACCGCCAGAAGCTCATCGGCGGCGAGACCCTCGTGACCGCCCAGATGGTGCTGCGGCTCGAGGAGTGGATCGACCGGTTGACGGAGCGGTTCGACATGCCCGCAGCGTTCGTCGTGCCGGGCGCGAACCGCACCGCCGCCGCGCTCGACCTCGCCCGGACCGTCGTCCGGCGCGCCGAGCGAGTGCTCGCGTCGATGCCTCCGATCGCAGAGGCTCCCGACGGCGCTCGCCAGGAGCGCAGGGCCACAGGGGGCGTGCCGGCTGGGGTGCAGCCGTCGCAGGTGGGGCCGTACCTAAACAGGCTGTCGGACCTGCTCTGGACGATGGCACGCTGGCAGGAAGGAGAGGTGCACCTCGCCGCCCGTGCGCGACCTTCAGGGGGGGCGGACTGATGGCCGGCGGTGGGCAAGAGCCGGCGAGCGTGCCAGGAGGTGCCCGATGATGGAAGTGGTGTGTGCTTCGACGTTGCCCGACGGCGTCGTGGCCCTCGGGATCCCCGTCCTCGCGGGAGGCGGCGAGGAGGGTGGGGACAGCGGAGCCTTCGACTGGCTGTGCCCCCTCGACGCAGTCTCAGGAACGGAGGTAGGTGCCGTCGGCAGGCTCTTGGGCGACGGGCCGGACGAATCGTGGCTCCGCCTGCAGGGCTTCTTGGCGGCGAAGGGCGCGTCGCTCGTCCTGCGCGCGGCGTCCGGGCCCCCGTCGGTCGTGCTCCTGGGGCTCGGGGCGCGCCGGGAGCTGGACCTTGAAAGTTGGCGCCTTGCGGGCGCGGCGCTCGTCCGCGCCGCCGGGGAGGGCGGGGG
>JBOGGB010000064.1:0-2312 GCA_050743605.1 Acidimicrobiales bacterium | reverse complement strand
CGACGAGGATGCCGGTGAACACCGTCCCCGATTCGCCGGTCGTGAGCTGGTGCGGGCTGATGACGATGCCCGTATTGGCCAGCGCGAACAGCGGCAGCACCACCAGCGCGGAGATCGGGGCCACGATCGTCTCGAGTCGCACGGCAGGGGAACCGGCGATCCCCCCGGCGGGTTGCCGGCGACACGGCGTGAGCATCCCCACGAACGCTCCGGCTAGCGACGGCTCGACGCCGCCCCAAGCGAGCAGGTACCACGCGACGGCGGCTAGGGCCACGTACGGCCACCACGCACCGCGGACCCGCCGGCGCAGGACGGCGGCGGCGACGACGAAGCAGGCGACCGCCCCGGCGACGCACCACAACCGCACGTGGGTGGAGGCGACGAACGCCAGCACCACTACCGAGCCCACGTCATCGGCTACCGCGAGCGCGAGCACGAACACTCGCAAGGCGGGAGGGACCTTGCGTCCCAGGAGCGCCATGGCACCGAGAGTGAAGGCGACGTCCGTCGCCATCGGGACGCCCCAGCCCTTGAGCGCGGCCGCTCCTCCGCCGGACGCCGCGGTGGTGAAGAGGTAGACGAACGCCGCCCCCACCATGCCGCCCAGGGCGGCGGTGACCGGGAGGAGGGCGTTGCGCAAGCCGCGCAGCGCGCCGACGGTGCGCTCTCGTCCGACCTCGAGACCGACGGCGAAGAAGAAGATCGTCATCAGCCCGTTGTCGACCCACTGGCGCGCCGTCGAGAGCTCACCTCGGGGCAACAAGCCGGTGTGCCACGCCGCCGACCAAACGCCGCGGTAGGAGGCGTGGGGAGCGAGGTTCGCCCAGGCCAGAGCGGCCACCACCGCCACCGAGATGACCAAGCCGCCCACGACTTCGGTCCGGGCGAGCCGCGCGACCTGACCCGCCCAGCGCTCGGGACGCCAACGGGGGGCCGGCGCGGTGACGGAGGGCGGGGTCGTGGCCGGCGGGAGCGGCGGAGTAGCCAACGGTGGGGTGACCGGGTCTGTGCGGCGGTGGCGGGCCATGGGCGTCCTGTTCGCGCGGTGCTGGACGCCGACCAGGCTTCCCGGCACACCCAAGGACCAGAGTAGCCCGGGGTGCCCGGCGGTGCCGCGGGGTGCCGGCGGTGCCCGGGGTGCCCGTCTGTGGGAAGGTGCCCAGGTGCCGGCGGGGGCCCGGCGAAACGGCCGATGTGCCCTCGGGTCGTAGAATGGAGGCGTTGTCGTGACCTGAGGGCTGCGCGAACATGACTCCACACGTCGAAGCTCAAAACGAAGCTCGAAGCCGCAAGGGAGGTCCTCCGCCGTGCTCCACCGCGAAGGGAAGAGCGGGGTCGAGGAGGTGAGGCATCTTGCCGCTCTCTGAGCACGAGCAGCGCATCCTGGCCGAGCTCGAGGAGTCGCTCGTCCGCCACGACCCGCGGTTCGCGGCGCGCGTGCGTTCCGACACCCTGTACCGGCGCGCCGGCCGCAACTGCCGATGGGCGGTGGTGGGGTTCATCGCCGGCCTGGCGATCCTGGTCGCGTTCTACTCGCAGTCGGTGCCCGCGGGGCTGTTCGGGGTGGCGTTGATGTTCCTTTCCGCGGTCGCCTTTGAGCGCAACTTCCGCCACCTGGGCAAGCTGGGTTGGCGCGACCTGGCGCGCGCCAAACGGCGGGAGCCGCAGCCGGACGGGGCCGAGCACGCGCTCGGTGGCGCCAGGGAGTGGCTGCGTTCGCGCCTGTTCCGGCGCAACCGCTGACCACGACACAGGCGGGTTCGCCGCTACCGGACCCCGAGCTCGTCCTCGCGGTCGACGTCGGGGGCACCAAGATGGCCGCCGGTCTCGTGGGCGTCGACGGCAGCCTGTGCTCTGCGTCCCAGGTGCCCACGCCGCCCGGGCGAGAGGCTGGTTCGGTGTGGAGCGCGTTGGCCGGCCTCGTCGAGCGCGTGGCGGCGGCCAGCGGCAGCGGCCGGAGCGTCATCAGCTGCGGCGTGGGCTGCGGCGGCCCGATGGCCGCGGACGGCGAACTGGTCTCGCCGCTCAACATCCCGGCGTGGCGCAGTTTCCCGTTGCGCCGGCGGCTGAGCGAGCTGACCGGGTTGCCGACCTACGTCGACAACGACGCCAAGGCGTTCGCTCTTGGAGAAGGATGGCGCGGCGCTGCCGCCGGTCGCTCCAACTTCCTGGGGATGGTCGTCTCGACCGGGGTCGGAGGCGGTCTCGTCGTCGACGGTCGGCTCCTTGACGGCCGGGTCGGTAACGCGGGGCACGTGGGCCATGTGGTGGTCGAGCCGGACGGAAGGCCGTGCTCGTGCGGGGGGCGCGGT
>JBOGGB010000063.1:0-4622 GCA_050743605.1 Acidimicrobiales bacterium | reverse complement strand
GGAACCTGGTGGTGTGGTTGACCAGGTACGCGTCGCCGGCCGCGATGGCGTCACGGATCGCCGCGACGCCCGCTGCGTGCGCCGCGGCGTCCGAGTCGCACTCCCAGGCGGTCGCGGTGCTCGGTCCCCGCGCGGCGCGAGCCTCTGGCGCGCCAGTGCCGAGCGGGCGGGCCGGCACCGCCTCGGCGAAGATCCCGAACCAGGCGAGCGGGAGCGCTGCCAGGTCCTGAGCGGCGCGTTCGTGGCGGGTCCGGGCCGCCGGAGGGATCCGGAAGGCGGGGTCGAAGGCCGGCGCGGCGTCGTAGGCGACGAAGCCTGCGGCGAACCGCCCTCGCCGGGCTGCTTCCTCCGCCTCGGCCAGCACCGCGGGCACCTCGGAGGGCGTCGAGGCGCGGAGCTGGCCTACCGGGCGCCGCAGCTCGATGGGCTCGGCGCCGGCGGCCGTGTGGTCGACGCGGCTCCGCACCGGCATGGCGCACGGCTTACCACGGTGGTCGAGAGGGAGGGTCCCTCTCCTTGCCGGCGCGTGCTGTGGGCGTGCTGGCGCGCGGCGACGCGCGTAGAGTCGACCCGTCGGGACCTCCCGACCGGACCAAAGGAGGGCGCATGAGGTTCCTGCTCGTCGATCCCACCCAGCAGCCGAGCGGGCTCGCCGTGACGCTGGCTGTCCGCCCGACCGAACTGCGGGGCCTTCGCCTCGGCCTCGCGGAGAACACGAAGCCGAACGCGGCCGCGCTGCTGGACGAGGTGGAAGCGTTCCTGCGGGCGGAGCTCGAGCCGTCGGCCGTCAACCGGTACAGCGTCCCGGGGACGTTGCCGGCCTCCGACGAGGACCTCGACCGGATGGCGGAGGAGTGCGACCTCGTCATCCAGGCGATAGGTGATTGAGGGAGCTGCAGCGCGGCCAGTGTGGCCGACACGATCCTTCTCGAGCGCCGCGGCGTGCCGTCCGCCGCGATCTGCACCGAGGCGCTCCGAGCGAGCGCCGACGCGATGGCGGCCATTCAGGGTGCTCCCGGGTACCGCTATGCCGTCGTTCCCCACCCGGTGAGCAGCCTCGACGCTGACGGCGTGCGCGGGCATGCGCGCCTGGCTGCGTCGCAAGTCCTCGAGATCCTCCTTGGCCCTGGCGCCGGCTCGCCGCCCCGAAAGGGCGCCTGATGGCGACCGAGAAAGAGGTGGACGAGCTGCCCGTCGACGTGGAGCCGTTGCTCGAAGCCATCGAGTACTGCTACGAGCAGGGCTGGACCGACGGGTTGCCGGTGGTCCCGCCCACCCCGGCGCTCGTCGCGCGCTTCGTCGCCGAGACCGATCGCGATCCCGACGAGATCCTCGTCCGAATCGTCCAGTTCCAGCGAGCTGCGACGGTCCGACAGATCGCCGTGTGCGCGGCGATGGCGGGGTGCCGGCCCGAGTACCTCTCAGTCGTGCTCGCCGCGTTCGAGGCGGTGATCGACGAGGGGTGGCCCGCCGCGGGCGGCTGGCAGAGCACGACCGGCGGCGGACCCCTGCTGATCGTGAACGGCCCGGTACGCACCGAGCTCGGCTTCAACTCGCGGGGCAACGTCTTCGGTCCAGGTTTTCGCGCCAACGCGACCGTGGGTCGCGCGATGCGCCTCGCCATCCTCGACGTCTTCGGCCTGCGACCCCACGAGCTCGACCAGTCCACCCAGGGCAACCCGGGGAAGTACAGCTTGTGCATCGCCGAGAACGAAGAGGACAGCCCCTGGGAGCCCCTCCACGTCGAGCTCGGCTCCGCGGCGGGTGAGAGCGCCATCGCGGCCCTGCACACCCGGGGGATCGACTTCGTCGACAACCGTCACACTGCCGACGCCCGCCACATCCTGAACGACATCGGAGACTCGATCGCCAGGACCGGCACGATCCTTAGGCTCCGCAAGCGGGTCGCGGTGATCCTCGGGCCGGAGCACGCGCAGCTCATGGCCGCCCAGGGGATGTCCAAGCTCGACGTGAAGGAGTACCTGGTCGAGAACTCCTTCCGAAGGGTCGACGACCTTCGCCGAGCAGGCAAGGACGCGGAGATATCGATCCCCAAGAACGCGGACTCCTCGACGGGGTCGATGCACGGAATGGCCGAGCCGACTGGCCGCGTCGAGGGCGAGCCGGGCGGGAACGAGCGCTTTCGAGTGCTGGGCTCGCCCGACGACGTGCTCGTGGTGGTGGCCGGAGCTCCGAACGCCGGAGTGTCGGCGGTCGCCCAGCCGCTCGGGTTCCCGCCGCGCTTTCCCGGTCGCGCGGAGGTGCGCGTTCGGCGCTGAGCCGCGCGCGGCAGAGGCGACACAGGCACTGCTGCAGGTGCTGCGCTCCGGACTACGCGCGCCTGGTCCGCTCGACGGCGACAGGCTCGCCGCAGGGGTGCCAGCACGCGAAGCAGTGGCTCCCACCGTCGGGCGCCTCGAGCGGGGGAGTGTCCGTCAAGCACTCCTCGTCTGCTCGCGGGCAGCGGGGGGCGAAGGCGCACCCGACGGGGATGTGGGTGAGGTCAGGCGGGCGGCCCTCTACGACGGGTAGGAGCATGTGCGAGGGGCGGTCCAGCCGTGGGATCGCCTGGAGCAACGCCTGGGTGTAGGGCATCCGTACGTTGGCAAAGAGCTCTTGCGTCGACGCCTGCTCCACCGCCCGGCCGCCGTACATGACGATCACCTCGTCCACGTACGACGCGGCGAGCCCGAGGTCGTGGCTGACGAGGATCAGCGCCATGCCGCTCTGCTCCTGGATCTCGAGCAGCAGCTCCATGATCTGCGCCTGGGTGGTCACGTCGAGGCTGGTGGTGGCCTCGTCCGCGATCAGGAGCTTCGGGTCGCACGCCAGGGCGATGGCGATCATCACCCGCTGGCGCATGCCGCCCGACAGCTGGTGGGGGTAGTCAAGGTAGCGGCGGGCGGCCACCGGGATGCGCACACGCTCGAGGAGGCGCACTGCCCGGTCGCGGGCTTCCTTGCGGTCGATCGGCAGGTGCGCCCGCACGGCTTCTGCGACCTGGGGCCCGACCCGCATGGTGGGGTTAAGCGAACGGGAAGGGTCTTGGAACACCATCGACACGCCGGTGCCCCGGTGGCGGCAGAGCGCCTTCTCCGAGAGCCCGACCAGCTCGGTGCCTCCGAGCCGGACCGATCCGGTGATCCGTGCGCTCGGGGGGAGGAGGCCCATGACCGCGCGGCAGCTCACCGTCTTGCCGGAGCCCGACTCGCCGATGATGGCCAGGCTCCTCCCGGCCTCCAGCTCGTAGGTGACCCCGTTGACGGCGAACACCTGCCGCCTCTGCTGGACGAAGCGGACGCGCAGGTCGCTCACCACCAGCAGGGGCTCGGCGCCGGGCGGATGCTCGACCCCTTGGCTGGTGGGGCCGGCAGTCTCGGCGGTCTCCTCGTTCGTTCGCAGCGCCAACGCCTCTCCACGATCCACCGGGCACGGATCCCCCCCGGGGACGTGCGGGCTCACCGTAGCCACGTCCTCCTGGCGGCACAAGGACGTCCCCCGTGACCAGCCAGGTGGGCAGGTGCAGGTGAAGGCCCGCCCCAGCACCATGCCCGCCCAGTACGGAACTTGCACATCCTCATAGACATTGCGATCACGTTGCGATATCCTTGCGCAATTCAAGTTGTCCATGCTATGGCCATTACCAGGAACAAGGTGGTGACGTCGTGGTGTTGCGATGATTGCTCTTCTGGTCGGCGGGTAAGGAATGTCAGGAGTTCGCAATAATCGAACGATCCCTCGTGCTCGAAGGTCCGAGGGCGTCGGCCGGAGAGGGCATGGCAGGCATCCAGTCACCAGAGCAAGGGGGTAGCCCAGTGAGAGGCTCGACGATGGAGCTCGGCACGGCGGGACGGGGACGGGGGCGGGCGCTCGCAGGGGTGGGCGCCGCGTCGGTCGTGGTGGCCATGGTGCTCGCGCTCGTGGGCGCGGGCACCTTCGCCTCGGCGGCGACGCGTGCGCACTCCGCGGCACACCACGTTGCGGCCCGCGCCGCGACGGCCGCCAGGAGGAGGGCACCGCGATGCCCGTACTGCGGGAAGGTCAGGCCGAAGGAGGGAGGCTCGCTCACGGTGCTCGAGTGGACCGGCTACGAGGGCAGCTGGCCGGGGCTCGACCCTGAGACCGACACCGACGGCGGCGCGGACATCAGCTACCTGGACGCGATCTTCGGCGAGCTGTTCGAGCTCGGCCCGAACGGCAAGACCGTCGACGACCTCGCGACGGGGTACAAGTTCACGAACCACACAAAGACGATCGACGTGTTCATCCGTAAGGGCGTCGAGTTCTCCGACGGCGAGCCGTTCACGCCTGCGGCGGTGGCCGCGGACTGGAAGGCCGACACCACGACGAGCTGCTCGTGCAAGCCGATCTTCTCCCAGAAGACCCCACCGATCATCAAGGTGATCCGCGGAGGGGTGTCGATCACGCTGCAGTACGTGGACGCGTCCTTCATCAACGCGCTGCAGGGGTCCATCTTCAACTGGATCGTCGCCCCGGAGGCGCTCGCCAAGGAGGGCCCCGCCAAGTACGCGATCGACCCGGTGGGCGCCGGACCCTTCGAGGTCGTGAGCGACACCCCGAGCTCGGTGCTCGTGCTGAAGAAGAACCCCCACTACTGGCAG
>JBOGGB010000062.1:0-1866 GCA_050743605.1 Acidimicrobiales bacterium | reverse complement strand
TCGTGCGGGTGCGCTCGCGCACGAGATGGTGGTGGACCGCCGCGGTGACGAGCAGGGACGGGATCGGCGCGAGCTCGTCGGTCGAGTGGCGGTCGGAGAGGACGATCAGGTTCGCGCCCTCGGCGATCGCCGCAGAGACCCTGGCGCGCACGTCGTCGAGGGCCGCGGCGAGCGCCACGCCGCCGGCCGCAGCGCCTGCAGCGCCGGTCTCGCCGGTCGCCACCGGGAACAGCGCGTCGATCGTGAACGCCTTGAAGCCGGGGGTCTCTGTGCCCTCGTTCACGTACATCAGCTTCGCCAGGTCGTCGCGGTCGATCACCGGCTGGGGCAAGAGGATCTGGCGGCACTGGCCCGGGCGCGCGTCCAGCAGGTTGCCCTCGGGACCGATGGTCGCGCCGAGCGAGGTGACCAGCTCCTCTCTGATCGCGTCGAGCGGCGGGTTGGTCACCTGGGCGAAGAGCTGCGTGAAGTAGTCGTAGAGGAGCCGGGGGCGGTCGGAGAGCACGGCGAGCGCGGTGTCCGACCCCATGGAGCCGATCGGTTCCTCGCCGTTGCGCGCCATCGGGGCGACGATGACGCGGAGCTCTTCGGTCGTATAGCCGAACAGCCGCTCGTGGTTGACCACGCCCGCGTGCTGCGGCGTGAGCATCTGGCGCTCGGGCAGCTCGTGGAGGTGCACCTGGTCGGCGGCGAGGAAGTCGGCGTACGGGTGCTCGGCGGCGAGCCCGGCCTTCACCTCCTCGTCGCCGACGATGCGGCCCTTCGCCGTGTCGACGAGGAACATCCTGCCGGGCTGGAGCCGGCCCTTGTGCACGACCGCGCCCGGCTCGGCGTCGAGGACCCCGACCTCGCTCGACAGCACGACGATGCCGTCGTCGGTCACCCAGTAACGAGCGGGTCGCAGCCCGTTGCGGTCGAGCACTGCCCCCACCACGGTCCCGTCCGTGAAGACCACAGCGGCCGGGCCGTCCCAGGGCTCCATGAGAGAGGCGTGATACGCGTAGAAGGCCCGCCGGGCCGGGTCCATCGTCTCGTGGTTCTCCCACGCCTCGGGGATCATCATCAAGATGGCGTGCGGCAGGGAACGGCCCGCCAGGTGGAGGAGCTCCAGCACCTCGTCGAAGGTCGCCGAGTCGCTCGCCCCCGGCGTGCACACCGGGAAGATGCGCTCGAGGTCGCCGGGCAGGTTCGGGGTCGACAGCAGGGCCTCCCGCGCCCGCATCCAGTTCCGGTTCCCCGCGAGCGTGTTGATCTCGCCGTTGTGCGCCAGGTAGCGGTACGGGTGCGCGAGCGGCCAACTCGGGAACGTATTGGTGGAGAAGCGCGAGTGCACGAGCGCGAGCCCGCTCTCGACGCGTGGGTCCGACAGCTCGGGGTAGAAGCGCCGGAGCTGGTGCGACGTCAGCATCCCCTTGTAGACGACGGTGCGCGCGGAGAGCGACGGCAGGTACAGGCCGTCGACCGCGTGCTCGGCGCGCTTGCGCATGATGTAGGCGAGCCGGTCGACGGCGAGGGGGTCGACGGTCTGCCCGTCGGATTCGGGGACGACCACGACCTGCTCGATGCGGGGCATCGCGCGCCGCGCGCCCTCGCCGAGACACGTTGGGTCCGTCGGGATCTCGCGCCACCAACGGACCTCGAGCCCTTCCTCGCCGGCGATCGCCTCCAGATGGCGCCGCGCCTTGCGGGCGTCGTCGTCGTCGAGGGGAAGGAACACGCAGCCCACGGCGTATCCGCCGGGGTCGGGCAGAGTCACCCCTGCTTCGGAGGCGAGCCCGGCCAGGAAGCGGTGGGGCACCTGGAGGAGGATCCCCGAACCGTCGCCCGAGTCCTCCTCGGCGCCCGTCGCCCCGCGGTGCGCAAGCC
>JBOGGB010000061.1:0-2374 GCA_050743605.1 Acidimicrobiales bacterium | reverse complement strand
CTCCTACCTTCCGGGGGCACACCCCTATGGTGCGGGGCCGACCTTGCCGGGAACCTGGCACGCGCTTTGCTGGAGATCTCGCTGCTGCGATAAATCGACGTGAGCCTGTCGCCGGCCTACCGGAGAGAGCTGCCGGCCAGCCGGCCATCCGGCCGGGCGCCCATCCGGCCATCCAGCCAGCCAGGAATCCAGCCATCCAGGCGCCCCGCGGGAAAGCCCTGCCGGTAGACTCCCTTGCGAACCAACGAACGGTCGTCGCCCATCGACCCACGTGTGCCCACCGGCCTACGTGAGCCGCCGCGCCGACCCGCGGACCACAGGGGCGGAGCAACAGAACTTGAAGGAAGCCTGCGGGGTCTTCGGGGTCTACGCGCCGGGAAGGCCGGCTTCGCATCTCACCTTCGACGGGCTCTACGCCCTCCAGCATCGCGGCCAGGAGTCTGCGGGCATGGCGGTGAGCGACGGTCGGACCATCACCGTCTTGAAGGACATGGGCCTCGTGACCCGTGTGTTCGACGAGCGCACGCTGTCGGGCCTCCCCGGGCACATCGCCGTGGGTCACACGCGGTACTCGACGCACGGGTCCTCTGACTGGCATGCCGCCCAGCCCGTGTACCGCCCCACGGGTGGCTCAGGGTTCGCCCTCGGCCACAACGGCAACCTGACCAATACGGTCGAGCTCGCGGAGCGTTGCGGGATGCTGCCTGGAATGGTGACGACGGACAGCGATCTCGTCGCGGAGCTCCTCGCTCGCGCCATCTCCGACGACGGTGCGGGCGACGACGGGGCGGGCGACGACGGGACGGGCGACGACGGGACGGGCGACGCCGACGGGGCGGCAGGCGATGCTCGCGGCCCGGCACCTCCTCTGGCCTCGGGTCTCGCTGCCGCGCTGCGCCGGGTCGTTCCCCAGGTGGAAGGAGCCTTCTCCCTCGTGCTCTTGGACTCGCAGCGGCTCTATGGGGTCCGGGACCCTCACGGCTTCCGGCCGCTGTGCCTCGGCCGACTGGGTGCGGCCGCGAGCCCGGAGGGGTGGGTGCTCGCGTCCGAGTCCCCCGCGCTCGACGTGATCGGAGCGACCTATGTGAGGGAGCTCGGTCCGGGTGAGCTCGTCGTCATCGACGGCCCAGGCGAGGCAGACGTGCACAGCGAGCAACTCTTCCGCCCGGCGGAGGTGGACCCGCGGCTGTGCATCTTCGAGTTCGTGTACTTCGCCCGCCCCGACAGCCGGCTCTACGGCCGCGAGGTGCACGGCGCTCGCCGGCGCATGGGCGAGCTGCTCGCCGAGCAGGCACCCGCCGAGGCAGATCTCGTGATGGGCGTCCCCGACTCGGGCTTGCCCGCTGCGGAGGGCTTCTCGCGGCGAAGCGGCATTCCTTACGGGCAGGGGCTCGTGAAGAACCGGTACATCGGCCGGACCTTCATCGATCCGGACTCCAACGCACGGAATGACGCGGTGCGCCGGAAGTTGAATCCGTTGCGCGAGAACATCGAGGGGAAGCGGCTCGTGGTGGTCGACGACTCCATCGTGAGGGGCACGACGACGCGTGCGATCGTACGGATGCTGCGGGATGCCGGGGCGTCGGAGGTGCATCTGCGCATCTCTTCGCCGCCGTTCAGGTGGCCGTGCTTCTACGGGATCGACACTCCGACTCGCAGCGAGCTGCTCGCAGCGACGATGTCCGTCGAAGGGATCGAGCGCTTCCTCGACGTCGAGTCGCTCGCGTACATCGGCCTCGAGGAGCTGAAGGCGGCGATCGGCGCCGGGGACCCCGGCTGGTGCGACGCGTGCCTCAGCGGCCGCTACCCGACGGCGGTTCCAATCGAGATCGCAGGCAGCTCCGGCGAGGGGCATGACCCCCGGAAAGGGACCAGCCCGGCCGAGAGGGCCAGCCAGGAGCGTTCCCTCCTCCTGGGCGCGCTCCCGTGCGTGTGACTTCGTGCCGGTGACGCCGAGGGAGCGTGCGACGCCGAGGGAGCGTGCGACGCCGGACGTCGCCAGGAAAGGCGCCACCTATTCCCGGGCCGGCGTCGACCTCTGCGCGGGCGACGAGGCCGTGGCGCGGATCAGGCACGCTGCCGAGTCCACCGCACGGCCCGGGCTCCTCGGAGGGCTGGGCGCCTTCGCCGGGCTCTTCGCGCTCGACACCGTGCGTTACCCGCATCCCGTGCTCGTCTCCTCGACCGACGGCGTAGGCACGAAGATGCTGGTCGCCCAGGCGATGGGACGCTTCGACACCATCGGCCTCGACCTCGTCGCGATGTGCGTGGACGACGTCGTCTGCGTAGGTGCGGAGCCGCTCTTCCTCCTCGACTACATCGCGACCGGGAGGCTCGTTCCCGAGAGGGTCGAGACGATCGTGCGGGGGATCGC
>JBOGGB010000060.1:0-4809 GCA_050743605.1 Acidimicrobiales bacterium | reverse complement strand
CTGCAGCTCCCTCCCGTCGAACCGGGTGAACGCGCCCGTCGGGCGCCGGTAGAGGGTGACGCGCCGGGACCTGCCGTGCTCGGGGACGAGGAGCTGGAGGCGGAGCCCCTGCGCCGCAGCGGCATCGCGCGCCCTCCCGAGCTCGTCCACGTCCCCGGCGTCTCGCGGCCAGGGGAGCGGCCACTCCACCAAGAGGTAGCCGGCGTAGCTGCCGGCGGTCCCGATCGGATCGATTCCCTGCGCGCGCGACCATTCGGCGCAAAGGGTCACGCGCGCAGCGCTGCGTGAGGAGTCGACCATGCGGGGAGGGTAGTCGCCGGCATGCCCTGCGGCGCGCGGCCGATCAGGGGCGGGAAGGAGCGGGAGACACCTGGGGCCCGAGCCATACTGACAGCGCCGCGTCGAGCACGTCCTTCAGCTGCGCATGCTCGTCCTGCAGCCAGCGCCCGTACGCGGCGATCGCCGTCGCCAAGGCGCAGCGTGCGGTCACCTGGGGCACGAGTGTCCCGGGCCCGCGGCCCGCGCGCTGCGCGACGAAGGTCGCGACGATGTCGCACCACGCGGCGTAGCGCAGCACCGAGTGCGCTTGCAATGCCGACACTCCGAGCAGGAGCGTCATGCGCTGGCGGAGCCACGGCAGCTCGCCCTCGGAGAAGTCGTTGAACGCGAGGATGCACTCTCGCAGCGCCGTGGCCGTCGGGACTGTCGGTGGCACGGCGTCGAAGTGCGCCGCGAAGCGCGTGAGGTGCACGTCGAAGTCCCCCCACGCGACGTCGTTCTTCGAGGCGTAGTAGCGGAAGAACGTGCGCGGGCTGATGCCGGCGCCGCGGGCGATGTCCTTCACCGTCGTGGACTCGAAGCCTCGGGCGAGGAAGAGCGTCAGCGCGACATGCTCCAGCTCGGTCCGCGAGGTGACCGGCGGGCGTCCCGTCGCCCGGGCTGGTCCCCCAGGGCTCACGGCTCCCCCAGGGCGCACGACCGTCGAGCGTACCGAACGGCGCGATATTTGTCACAAGGTGCCACTATTCGGTAGGGTCCACCGAGTCGGGGCAGACCGGCGAGTCGGGGCAGACCGGCGAGCCGGGCCAGACCGGAGGAAGGCGACGAATGGGGGCACTGATGCGCGACTCGAGACCACCGTCGAGTGCGGCCGCCACGCCGCAAGCGCCTGCGGCGCGCGAACGCGCCGACGACGCGCACGACGCGCGCGACGACGAGATCATCGACGAGCTCGTCGTCGAGGACGTGTCGATCGACGGCATGTGCGGCGTCTATTGAGCGACGCCACTCAGCTGTCGCCCGACGTCGCTCCCGCGACGCCTGTGCCGGTGCTCGAGGACGCGTGGGCGCTCAGCCCGAGCGTCGCCCTGCGGGCGGAGCCGTTCGGGGCGATGGCGTACGACTTCTCGACCCGCCGGCTCTCCTTTCTGAAGCACCCGAAGCTCGCCGACGTGGTCCGGAGCCTCGGACGCCATCCCCGCGCGCTCGACGCGTGCAGGGAGGCGGGGATCGGCGAGCGCGAGCTGCCCGTGGTCGAGGCGGGCCTGCGGCGGCTGGCCGAGACCGGGATGCTCGTGCCTCGGCATGAGCGCCGGCGACCGCGTGACGCGGCCACCCTGTGCTCGCCGTCGGTCGCCGCCGGAGGGACCCGGACCGGCAGCCAGGCGGCCCTCGCGGAGGGGAAGCTCGCCGCCGGAGCAGCCAGCCGGACGCTCGCCGACCGGTTCGAGCACGGCCTCGCAGCCCCGATCTGCCTCACCTGGGAGCTCACCTACGCCTGCAACCTGTCGTGCGTCCACTGCCTCTCGAGCTCGGGACGGCGCGACCCTGGCGAGCTGTCGACCCGGGAGTGCGAGGCCCTGATCGACGAGCTGAGGGAGCTGCAGGTCTTCTACGTGAACGTCGGCGGGGGAGAGCCCACCATCCGCGGGGACTTCTGGCACCTGCTCGACTACGCGACCGCCCACCGGGTGGGCGTGAAGTTCTCGACCAACGGCACCCGGATCACCGCTGAGGCGGCGCGGCGGCTGGCGGGGAACGACTACGTCGACGTCCAGCTCTCGCTCGACGGCGCGACACCCGAGGTCAACGACGCCGTGCGGGGGGAGGGCTCCTACGCGGCGGTGCGTGCGGCGATGGCGCACCTCGCCGGGGAAGGCGTCGAGGGCTTCAAGCTCTCGGTCGTGGTCACCCGGGAGAACGTGGGCCAGCTCGACGAGCTCAAGGCGCTCGCGGACAGCCACGGCGCGCGGCTCCGCGTGACCCGGCTCCGCCCTTCCGGGCGGGGCGCGGCGGCGTGGTCGCGCCTGCACCCGACGACCGAGCAGCAGCGCCTCGTCTACGACTGGCTCCTCGCCCAGGGTGAGGAGGTCCTCACCGGCGATTCGTTCTTCCATCTCAGCGCCTACGGCGAGCCGCTTCCGGGGCTGAACCTCTGCGGCGCGGGACGGGTCGTCTGCCTGGTCGACCCGGTCGGCGACGTCTACGCCTGCCCGTTCACGATCCACGAGGACTTCCGCGCCGGGAACGTCCGCTCACCGGGCGGCTTCGCCGGCGTCTGGCGGTCCTCGGCGCTCTTCACCGGTCTGCGATCGCCGTCGGGCGGCGGCGCCTGCAACGCGTGCTCGTCCTTCGACTCGTGCCGGGGCGGGTGCATGGCGTCGAAGTACTTCACCGGGCTCCCGCTCGACGGCCCCGACCCCGAGTGCGTGAAGGGCCACGGAGCGGCATCGCTGGCCCGGGTGCGCCCCGGCGAGGTGCCGCACCCCTCGTCCGACCACTCTCGGGCGCGCGGAGTGCCCATCGTGTTGTCGAGGCCGTCTCTCCCCGGATCCCTTGCTCCGGGGTCGCCCTCGCGCCGAGCCCCCATGGCTCCGGCGGCACGAACGGGCGGCTGACCGGGGGAGTCGTGGCCGATCGCTGGTTCGAGAGCGTGGCGGTCGCCCAAGCCCGGGCGCGTCGGCGCCTGCCGCGCTCCGTGTACGCCGCGCTGGTCGCCGGGTCGGAGCGGGGCACGACCATGGAGGACAACGTGGCCGCCTTCGGCGAGCTCGGCTTCGCGCCGAGGGTCGCCGGGCAGCCGGTGGCGAGGGAGCTCGCGACCACGGTCATGGGCCAGGCGGTCTCGTTCCCGGTGCTCGTCTCCCCGACGGGCGTGCAGGCCGTGCATCCCGAGGGCGAGGTGGCCATCGCCCGCGCGGCGGCGAGCAGGGGCGTCGCGGCAGGACTCAGCTCCTTCGCCTCCAAGCCGGTCGAGGAGGTGGTCGCGGCGAACCCGAAGACCTTCTTTCAGGTGTACTGGTCGGGAAGCCGCGACGAGATCTCCGCGAGGTTGGAGCGGGCGCGCGCCGCGGGCTGCGCCGGGGTGATCGCCACCCTCGACTGGTCCTTCGCCACGGCGAGGGACTGGGGCAGCCCGTACATCCCCGAGCGGCTCGACCTCCGCGCGGCCCTGCGGCTGGCGCCCGAGGCGCTCACCCGGCCGTCCTGGCTCTGGTCGTACCTGCGCTCTGGGGGGCTGCCCGCGCTCACCGTGCCGAACATGGTGCGTCCGGGGGAGCAGGCGCCCAGCTTCTTCCGGGCCTACGGCGAATGGCTCCAGACCCCGCCACCCACCTGGGACGACGTGGCCTGGATGGTCCAGGCCTGGGGGGGACCGTTCATGCTGAAGGGCGTGATCCGGGTGGACGACGCCAGGAGGGCGGTCGACGCCGGAGTGACCGCGATCTCGGTGTCGAACCACGGCGGGAACAACCTCGACGGGACGCCCGCCACGATCCGGGCGCTCCAGGCGGTGTCCGGGGCGGTCGGCGATCAGGTGGAGGTGCTGCTCGACGGCGGGGTGCGGCGCGGCTCGGACGTCGTGAAGGCGCTGGCGCTCGGGGCGCGCGCGGTCATGGTGGGCCGGGCGCCGCTGTGGGGCCTCGCGGCCAACGGCCAGGCCGGCGTCGAGAACGTGCTCGACGTGCTCTCTGCGGGGGTGGACTCGGTGCTGCGGGCCCTCGGGCGCTCGTCGGTCGCCGAGCTGTGCCCTGACGACGTCGTCGTGCCGGCGGGGTTCCTGCGGGAGCTCGGGTGAGATGGAGCTCGCGCTGGCCACCTCGCCGGAGGCGGGCGAACGGTCGGCGCAGGGCGCCGTGCTCGCCCTGCCGGTGGGATCGACCGAGCAGCACGGGCCCCACCTGCCCCTCGGGACCGACACCGACGTGGCCGTCGAGCTGTGCACGCGCCTTGCCGTCGCACTCCCGCAGGTCGTGGTGGCGCCCGCACTCGCCTACGGGGCGAGCGGCGAGCACGAAGGCTTCCCGGGAACGGTCTCCATCGGCCACGAGGCGTTGGAGGTGTGCGTGGTCGAGCTCTGCCGTTCAGCCACCCGAACCTTTCGGGGCGTCGTCGTGGTGTCCGCGCACGGCGGCAACGCGCAGGCGCTCTCTCGCGCCGCGCGCCGCCTGCGGCGCGAGAGCCGCAGGGTGCTCGTGTGGTCGGCCGGCTGGGACGGCGACGCGCACGCCGGCCGGACCGAGACGTCCCTGCAGCTCGCCCTCGACCCCGGCCGCGTCCGTCTGGACCGGGCAGAGGCGGGCGATCGGCGTCCGCTCGGGGTGCTCATGGAGGCCATCCGCGCCGGCGGTCTCGCTGCCGTGAGCGCCAATGGGGTGCTCGGCGACCCGACCGGTGCTTCGGCGCGAGAGGGCGCGGACCTGCTGGACACGATGGCGGCCGAGCTCTTGGACCGGTGCTCGGAGTGGCTCGCCGGGTCGCGCAGGTGAAGCCCGTCGCCATCGTCACCGGTGCCGCCAGGGGGATCGG
>JBOGGB010000059.1:0-3736 GCA_050743605.1 Acidimicrobiales bacterium | reverse complement strand
CCCCGAAGGGGTGCTCTACTTCGCAGACGCCGGGTGGCACAACGACGACGGCATCGGAGTGCGCGGCGTCAAGTTCGCCGCCTACCTCGACCCGCTCTCGACCGCCAACGGGGCGTTGCGCCTGCTGCCGGGATCGCACCATCCTGAGCAAAACGTCCGGCTCACCGACTACCGCAGCCGCCAGGGACGGTTGGAGCCCGGGGTCGAGGCGGTCGACTTCCAGTCGAAGTACCCGGGCTACGTGGCCGACACCCGGCCCGGCGACGTGATCGCGTTCGACCTGCACACCTGGCACGCCAGTGCCGGAGGTCGGGATCGCCTGGCCTGGACCATCGTCTACCAAGGCTGCCCGAAGAGCGACGACGAGGCCGAGCGGACGCGGCGCGCGATGACCGACAGCTTCGAGCAGGCGTTCCGAGGCTTCGACAGCGACCGCTATCCGGTCTGGCGCGACTGGCTGACCGACGCAGCCTCCCACCCCAGGCGCACGGCGGTGATCGAAAGGCTGCGGGTCGCCGGCGTCCTTCAGCTTCCGGGAGCACAGCTGGGCTGGTGAGCCGTCCGGGCGCCGGTGACCGGCCGGCCAGGCGGTTGCGCTCGCCGGCCCGCGGCTTCTGCGACGACGACGTCACCCGGCTGGCCGGACTTCGGTCTTGGTGCCGTTCATCTGGGATGTGGAGTCACGTCCTACTCACGGCTGAGCCTTCAGATGGCATATCCACCGAAAGACGCCCTCTGACCTGTGGGCCGCCCGGGTCTCGATCCCGGCACCGTGGGACCAAAAGTGCGACCGGTACCTGTCACGGCTTGCCGAGGCTGGCCGAAACCAGCGTCTACCTGCACCGGTGTGGTTACGGCTTGCGCCCTTCTCGAGGCGATTAGCTGGAAGTTGTAGTCACGCGCGCATCCGCCGCCTTGCATTCGCAGTGACGCTCTCGTCCCGGTCCGCGAACGTCATCAGAACGTCGTGACGAGTGCCAGGTCCGTTTAGCATCCCGGAAATGACCCGACGGTGCTTAGCGATGGTGCCGTGCTTCGCGATGGTGCTATCTGCGTTCGTCGTCTCAGCCAGTGGTGCGGCAGCTGGCACTCCACCGACTCTCGGTGTGAAGCGGGCAAGTACCAACTGGGGGGCCGGGTTCGGCGCAGTCAGACCCTCGGCGATCAGCTTCAACGGTGACCCAACGAGCTTCATCTCGAAAGTCCACTGGAGTAGCTGGGGAGGCCACCAGGCGATCGGACGTGGCATCGCCGGGTTCGAATGGCCCGGATTCGCCGTCGCTGACGGAACCCGCTACGTCAAGGCCACTGTCGTAGCTTTCGACCGCGGTACGTGCGACGGCCACTCGGCCTACCAGCGTGAAGAGTGGTACTTCCCACAGTACGGCGAGACGTTCGCCCCAGCATTCGCTCGGCTCAACCTCTGCACGGGCAAGGTTGTAGGACACACATTCCCGGACAGTCCGGTCAATTGTCCCAAGGATCAGTTCACCACATGGGTCTCAGGTGGCCTGAAGTGTCGCGAGCTCTCGGGTGTCGAGGATCTGGTGGACGGGACCGCCCACCGGGGACACAGTGCAAGATGGATCAGCCATGGCTGGATCTGTGGCACCGACCTCAGCATGGGCAGGAATCCTCAGACGGTCACCTGCCAGCGCGGTAACAGCGAAGGCGTTAGCTTCGCTATCTAGCGTGACGCTGCGCTGGCCACAGCGCCAGATCGCGAGCCAGCGGCCGCCCGGGCGTTCGGGCATCTGCTGAAACTGTCTCGTCGACCGCGGCCCGACCTCGCTTTTCACGGTCACCCGCGTGGACCTCTTCACGTTGTAGTCACTTCGGAGGAAGTGACGAGAGAATGTGGAGAGAAGTTCCCGCTTAGCTGGTGGGCCGCCCGGGTCTCGATCCCGGCACCTTGGGATTAAAAGTCCCCTGCTCTTCCCGATGAGCTAGCGGCCCGGGACTGCGAGAAAAACCTACAAGAAAACGTGCGAGCCGAAGCTCGTGGTGTGCGTAGCTCGCTCTCGCCCCCGTCCGGGAGGCCACGAGCGAACGCTCCTCAGGTTCGCCGAGGTCGACCAGGTGCGACCGTGCGCGCCAGGATGCCGAGGGTGGCCCTGAGCGCTTGCTCGGGCACGACCGGAAAGATCCCGGCATCCTTCCATTCCTGGTCGACGGACGACCAGTCGCAGTACGAGGTCGCGAGCGTGCCGTCGGGAACAGGCTCGAGACGGTAGCCGTAGACGTGTCCCAGATTGAGCCTGCCTTGGACGGTCCAGGCGATCTCGCGGTCCGGCTCCAGCTTCACGATCGCGACGGTCACGTCGTAGAGGTCCAAGGGGAGGTCGTTGAGCGCCTCCCTGTCCATGTGGACGACGAAGGAGTCGCCGACGGCGGTGACGCGGTCACCGGTGGCCGCCATCAGCATTCCCGAGCTGTCGATTGCGACGTGGCCCATGGGATCGGTCAGGATCGCGCACACCTCTGATGGGCTTGCGGGGATCATCCGTTCGGCTTCGATGCGCTCGGCCGTACCTTCGGTCACTGCGCGCCCGGTCCGTGCCCGCTCGGTCCGTGCCCGTTCGGTCCGTGAAGGGGTCGCTCGTGAGACGGCCCGGGGTGGCCGCCACGAGTGGTCGGTGAAGCGACCTGGCCCCGGAAGCCCAGCAGCCGGACGAAGAAGAGCCCGATGCGGCTCGGAGGCTTGCGCAATTGCGCTGCCTTGGCCTCGGCCTCGTGACCGTCGGTCACGCGGACAGGGTTACGGAGTCCCGCGTACCGCACCCGCCCGCTCACCCGAGGAATTCTAGGGCCACCGGGCGGAGCAGTGCTCGCGGCCGTGGCGGTCGCACGGCAGGGACCATCGCGCGCAGGGCGCCTTGCCGTCCGTCGCTATCCGAGCGCGCAACCTCCGCTCGCGCCCTCGGCCGGGCTCCACCAGCCTGCGCTGCCGGAGGCGGGGAAGAAGTCGCCGGTGACGGCGTCCTGGACGTAGTCGAACGGCGGCGGCGAGCCAGAGCCGGCACTCGAACCCGAGCCCGCGATCAAGGTCCGCAGGGCCGCCAGGAACGCGTCCACGTCCACTGCGGTCGTGGTGAGCCCCGCGCTCGCACGGACCGCGCCTGGGATGTGGCGGCGATCGCCGCGCAGCACCTGCGACCTCGCCCTGGCGATGCCGTCGTGTCCGATGCCGAGCAGGCGGACGAGGTACGGGTGGGCGCAGAAGCAGCCGTGACGCACGCCGATCCCGAACTCGGTCGCGAGCCGCGCGGCCACGAGGCCGTGGTGCATGCCCTCGACCGTGAACGTCGCGACCGGGAGCGTCTCTTCGTCTACCGGCGGTCCGAGCAGCCGCACGCCGTCCATGGAGTGAAGGCCGAGCCGGAGGCGGGACGAGAGCGCGGCCTCGTGCCGGGAGATCGTGTCCCAGCCGATCCCGGCGAGCTCCTCGATCGCCGCGCCGAGCGCCACCGCTCCGACCACGTTGGGCGAGCCGGCCTCCTCGCGTTCGGGAGGGTCGGTCCACAGCACCTCGTCGAGGTCGACCAGCTCCACTGCGCCGCCGCCGGCGAGGAACGGCTCGCCGTCGCTGAACGTGGCGCGCGGCCCGACCAGGACCCCGGCGCCGAAGGGGGCGTACATCTTGTGCCCGCTCCAGGCGACGAAGTCCGGTCCGACCGGCAGCGGGCGGTGGGGAGCCAGCTGGGCCGCGTCGAGTACGACGGGGACCCCGCGGGCG
>JBOGGB010000058.1:0-1920 GCA_050743605.1 Acidimicrobiales bacterium | reverse complement strand
TGCGGGCGTCGCCGAGCGTGTCCGCCGGGACGCGGGCATAGGTGAGAGCCCCGCCCGTCCCGACGGGATCCCCAAGGTCCGGGGCGAGCTGGCCTTCTCCTCGGACCTGTGGATGGACGGGATGCTGTGGGGACGGACCCTGCGCAGCCCGCACCCCGCAGCTCGCATCGCTTCGATCGATGTCGCGCCGGCACTCGCCGTCCCCGGGGTCCGCGCGGTCGTCACCGCGGCGGACGTCACCGGGCGGCCGACTTTCGGCCTCGAAGTCCCCGACCAACCGGTCTTCGCCTCGGACGTGGTCCGCTACCACGGCGAGCCGCTCGCCGCGGTGGCGGCCGACCACCCTGAGATCGCCCGCGCCGCGGCCGCCGCCATCGAGGTGGCGTACGAGCCCGTCGAGCCGATCGTCGATCCGACACGCGCGCTCGAAGCCCCGGCCATCCACCCGGACGGCAACCTCTTCCGCCATCTCCGGATCCGCCACGGCGATCCCTCCGCGACCGGCGACGTCGTGGTCGAGGGGCACTACGAGGTCGGCATGCAGGACCAGGCGTTCATGGGCCCCGAGTCAGGGTTGGCCGTGCCGGCGGAGGACGGCGGCGTCGACCTGTACGTCGCCACGCAGTGGTTGCACGTCGATCGAGACCAGATCGCGGCGAGCCTCGGGATGCCTGTCGAGCGGGTGCGGCTGTACCTGGCCGGCGTCGGCGGCGCGTTCGGCGGGCGCGAGGACGTGAGCTTGCAGATCCACCTGTGCCTCCTGGCGCTGCGCACCGGGCGTCCGGTGAAGATGGTCTACTCGCGCGACGAGTCGTTCTTTGGTCACGTGCACCGTCACCCGGCGCGCATGTGGTACCGCCCCCACGCCACCCGCGACGGCGAGCTCGTGCGGGTGGAGGCGAGGATCGTGGTCGACGGCGGTGCGTACCTGTCGTCGTCGAACGCGGTCATCTCGAACGCCGCGTGCTTCGCTCCGGGCCCCTACCGGGTGCCGAACGCAGTGATCGACGGCTTCGTGGCCCGCACGAACAACCCGCCCTGTGGCGCGATGCGCGGGTTCGGCTCGGTACAGGTCTGCTACGGCCACGAGGGGCAGATGGACAAGCTCGCAGCTGCGCTCGGCATGGACCCCGTGGAGCTCCGCCTGCAAAACGCGCTCGGACAGTTCGACCGGCTCGTCACCGGGCAGGTGATCAGGGGGGCCGCGCCGGTGCGCGAGTGCATCCGCGCGGCGGCCTCCATCCCGCTCCCTCCGCCCCCGGCGCCGCTCGATCCGCCGATGGCGCGTCCGGGCGGTGCGGGGCTCACCGCCGACCACGGCGATGTCCGTCGGGGGAGCGGTTTCGCGGTGTCGTTCAAGAACGTCGCCTACTCCGAGGGATTCGACGACTACGCGACCGTGAGGCTCCGGCTCGAGGCGGCGGTCGACGGCGGGCCGATCGCCACGGTCACCGCCGCGACGGCCGAGGTCGGCCAGGGGTTCGTCACCCTTGCCCAGCAGGTCGTCCGCGAGGAGCTCGGGGTGGCGGACGTGGTGCTGGCGCCGGCATCGACGGTCGACATCGGTTCGGCCGGTTCGTCGAGCGCGTCGCGCCAGACCTGGATGAGCGGTGGCGCCCTGCAGCTCGCGTGCACCGAGGTCCGCCGTCAGCTCCTCGCTCGGGCGGCCGAGAAGCGGGGAACCTCCGCCGAAGAGCTGTCCTTCGACCCGGACGATCTCGAAGAGCTGCTCGCCGGGGGCCCGGCCGAGTCCGAACAGGAGTACCACCACCGGCCGACCCGGGCGCTCGACGCCGACGGGCAGGGCGACGCCCATCTCTCGCTCATGTTCGCCGCGCACCGCGCCGTGGTCGATGTCGACCCCGGGCTCGGTCTCGTTCGCGTCGTCCAGGTCAGCACTGGCCAGGACGTCGGCCGGGC
>JBOGGB010000057.1:0-3820 GCA_050743605.1 Acidimicrobiales bacterium | reverse complement strand
GGCACCGACCGCGAGGCGTTGCGACGCGCGCAGGAGGTCCTCGAGCGCGGCCAGCTCCTCGTGATCTTCCCCGAGGGAACGCGCAACCATGGCCCCGTGGTCGGTCCGCTCGAGGAGGGCGCCATGTTCCTTGCCGCCCGCGCCGGCGTGCCGGTCGTCCCCGTCGGCATCGCGGGATCGGAGGACTCGATGCCGAAGGGCCGCCGCATCCCGAAGCGGCTGCGGATCTGGGTCGTCGTGGGCGAGGCGCTCGCGCCCCCGGCGGGCGGGGAGGGGGGCCGGGTGCCGAGGAGCCAGGTGCGCGCGGGCACCGAAGAGCTTTGCCGGGGGATCCAGTCCGCCTTCGACCAGGCGTGCGCCGGCTTCGAGCGGGGGGCGGGGTAGCCCGCGCACCCCGGGCCGCCGCGATCGTGCACGTGTATCGTCGCCGCCGCCCCTGTCATCCCGAGCCCCGCCGAAGGAGGGACCCGTGCCGCTCGACCCGGCTGTCGCAACCGTGTTGGGGCAGTTCCCACCGTTCGACCCGAACTTGTCGCCTGCAGAGCTGCGGGCGGCCGGCCGGGACCGACGCCCGCCGAGGTCCGGCGATCCGAGCGTCGGGGTCGCCGACCTGACCGTCCCGGGCCTGGCGGGGCCGATCCCCGCGCGCCACTACGTCCCTGCGGAGGGCAACTCCGGCCGTGGGCTGCTCGTCTACTACCACGGGGGTGGGTTCGTCCTCGGCGACCTCGAGAGCCACGACGGGATCTGCCGCGACCTCGCGTCGGGCTCCGGCGTCGCCGTGCTGTCCGTCGACTACCGGCTGGCCCCCGAGCACCCGTTCCCCGCCGGCGTCGAGGACGCATGGGCTGCGCTCGGCTGGGTGCATGCGCACGCCGGTGCGCTCGGCGCAGACCCGGGCAACCTGGCGGTCGGCGGCGACAGCGCAGGCGGCAACCTTGCCGCGGTGGTCGCCCTCATGGCGCGAGACGAGGGGATCGGCCTGCGGCTGCAGCTCCTCGTCTACCCGGTCACCGACGAGACCGAGGAGCGCCGAGCCGCCCGCGCGCGCGACGACGCCGGGATCTTCCTGACGACCGTCGCGCTCGACTGGTTCGACAGTCACTACCGCCCGGACCGTGACGACTGGCGAGCCTCGCCGCTCGTCGCGGACGACCTCACGGGCACGGCGCCGGCGCTGGTGATCACCTGCGAGTACGACCCGCTCCGTTCCGAGGGGGACGAGTACGCACACCGGCTCGAGGCGGCAGGTGTGACGGTCACGCACCGCTCGTACCCCGGCCTCATCCACGGGGTCTTCGGCATGGGCGCAGCCGTCCCGGCTTCCCAGGCGCTCATGGACGAGAGCTGTGCGGCGCTCCGGGCCGCGCTCGCCAGCGGGTGCAACGCCCGCTGACCGATGCGTGCCTTCCCGCAGTGGTCACGACATTGTAATAGTGCAGCGGCTTGGCTACGATCGGATCCAGTCGGTGCAGAGCCGCGCAACGCGGTGGTCGGGGGACTAAGGACGTGGGTCTCCCCGCCAACGAAGGCGAGGGGGAAGCTCATGATGGAGCGATCGTTCGCACACGCGGGCGGTGACTCCGAGCGTCCCCCGGTTGGAAGAGGGGAGGAGCCCGCAGTGGCCGAGACCGTGAGCAAGACCCGAGCCGCGGTGCTCCACGAGTTCGGGAAGCCCTGGGACATCGTCGAGCTCGACCTCGACCCCCCCAAGGACACCGAGGTCCTCGTCAAGTTCGAGGCTGCCGGGCTGTGCCACTCCGACGAGCACGTGCGCTCCGGCGACAGCCGCGCCCGCCTGCCCATGGTCGGCGGCCACGAGGGCGCCGGCGTCGTCGTGGCCGCAGGCGCGAAGGTGACCCGGGTGGCCGTGGGGGACCACATCGTCTGCTCGTTCATCCCGGTGTGCGGCACCTGTCGCTACTGCCAGACGGGCCGGTCCAGCCTGTGCGACCGCGGCCTGTTCGCCGGGGTCGGTTGCCTGCCCGACCAGACGTTCCACTTCCACGAGAACGGCGAGGACGTGGGCGGGCTGTGCGTGCTGGGCACCTTCTCCGACCACGCCGTGCTCTCCGAGTGGTCGGTGACCAAGATCCACGACTGGCTGCCCTTCGACGTGGCGGCCCTGGTGGGTTGCGGGGTCACGACGGGCTGGGGCTCGGCGGTCTACGCCTCCCAGGTGCATGCCGGCGACGTGGTCGTCGTGTTCGGCATCGGCGGCGTCGGGATCAACGCCGTGCAGGGAGCTCGCTTCGCAGGGGCGAAGCACCTCGTGGCGGTCGACCCCGTGCCCTTCAAGCTGGAGATGGCCGAGAAGGCCGGCGCCACCCGCACCTTCACGGACCCCGACGAGGCGCAGGCGTACGTCACCGAGGTCACCTGGGGACAGGGGGCGGACCACGCGATCCTGACCGTGGGCGTGATGACGGCCGACGTCGTCGACCGTGGCATCAAGATCGTCGGCAAGGGCGGGACGATCACCATCACGGGCATCCCCAAGCAGGGCGAGATGACCATCGTCCAGAACAGCGCCGCCATCACCGGGTGGCAGAAGCGGATCCAGGGCACGATCTTCGGCTCGTCGAACCCCCTCTACGACATCCCGCGCCTCCTGTCTCTGTGGGAGAACGGCGACCTGCTCCTGAACGAGCTCATCACGAAGCGCTACACGCTGGAAGAGGTCAACGAGGGGTACCAGGACATGCTCGACGGGAGGAACATCCGGGGCGTCATCATCCACGAGAACTGAGCCTGCGGCGTACGCCGCAGCCGGCGCCAGGGCAGTGCCCCGCGCCGCACGGGTCTCCTGCCGAGCCTTCCGGGGCTGCCGGGGGAGTGCACAGCGACAGAGCAGCGACACAGCAGATCACCAACGCAACCGATTACCAACACAACAATCCAGCCATACAACAGGGAGGGGTAGTGGAGTGAAAGAACACTCGATGAAGGAGCGCGGAGGGCCACCCGCGCGACGGCGCCTGTTCGCAGGGGCCGGCACCGCGGCGGTCGCGGTGGCCATGGGGTTCGCGCTGATCGGTGCGGGCACGCTCGCCTCGGCGGCGACGCGTGCGCACACCGCGGCGCACCATGCGACCACGCACCGTGCGTCGACGCACGCGGCGGCGGCGCCGTGCCCGTACTGCGGGAAGGTCCAGCCGAAGCCGGGAGGCTCGCTCACGGTGCTCGAGTGGACCGGCTACGAGGGCAGCTGGCCGGGGCTCGACCCTGAGACCGACACCGACGGCGGCGCGGACATCAGCTACCTGAACGCCATCTTCGGCGAGCTGTTCGAGCTCGGCCCGAACGGCAAGACGATCGACGACCTCGCGACGGGGTACAAGTACACGAACCACACAAAGACGATCGACGTCTCTATTCGCAAGGGCGTCGAGTTCTCCGACGGCGAGCCCTTCACGCCTGCGGCGGTGGCCGCGGACTGGAAGGCCGACCTCACGACGAGCTGCTCGTGCAAGCCGGTCTTCCCGACAAAGACCCCGCCGGTCGTCAAGGTGATCCCGACAGGGGTGTCGATCACGACGCAGATCGTCAACGCCTCGCTCATCAACGCGTTCCAGGGGGGCATCTTCAACTGGATCGTCGCCCCGCAGGCGCTCGCCAAGGAGGGCCCCGCCAAGTACGCGATCGACCCGGTGGGCGCCGGACCCTTCGAGGTCGTGAGCGACACCCCGAGCTCGGTGCTCGTGCTGAAGAAGAACCCCCACTACTGGCAGAGGGGCCTCCCGTACCTGAACAAGCTGACCTTCAAGTCGGTGGCCAACACAGAGTCGGCCTACGAGGCGATGCTGGCAGGGACCGGGCA
>JBOGGB010000056.1:0-3502 GCA_050743605.1 Acidimicrobiales bacterium | reverse complement strand
GGCATGGCGGGCTTGGCTGTGTTGGGCAAACTTTGACGCGCCATAGCGGTCGCTGTGGCAACGCCGGTCGAAACTTGCGCAGGAGCGGTGGCGGGGGCCACCGGGGTGGAGACGGCAATGAACGCAGATGGCGGAGATGCGCCCCAGGCGGATCGCGGCGGCAGAGGAGCTGGTTTCGGAGTGAACGACGACCCCGCCGCCTACCTCGACCTGGTCGATCCCGCACTCGTCACCTATCTCGACGAGCGCGGGGAGATCTCGCCCGCCGCGGTCCGGCATGTCCAGTGCTATGCCCTGGCGCTGGTCCAGGGCCTCGTCGTGCCCGAGCAGGTGCACGAGGACTGTCCCCACTTCTTCCCGCTCGTGATCGCCTTCGTCCTCGCCTACGGCTCCTCCCGGCTGGACGGGCTCGCCCGGGACACCGCGATCTTCGAGGGTGGCGGGGACGACCCGCTGACCCAGCCCGACCGCGTGTTCCTCGTGACGCTCCTGGGCGAGTTCCACGAGGTGCTCTCGCGCACCGAGCAGTAGCAGACCGGGCCCTCGAGCGCGCGGCCGGATGCTGCGCCCACGAGGTCGAGCCGGCCTAACCTTGGCCCATTGTGAGCGCCGACACGCGCCCGGAGGAGCCCGAGGCCGAAGACGTCGAAGAGGAAGACGTCGCGCGGGCCGCGGCCGGGACGGACCCCTTCTCCTCGGAGCAACCGCCAGGCGGCTCGCGGCGTGTGCCCCTGTGGATGCTCGGGCTCCTCGGCGCCTGGCTGCTCCTCACCGTGGGCCTGTGCTACGTGATCGCGAGACAGCTCCCCGGGCGGCCCGTCCCGATCGTGGCCGCCGCCATGGTCCTGGCCGCGCTCGGCGAGCTCGCCGCCCTGGCGGTGATCGCCGAGCGCAGGGCTTCCGACCGGCGGCTCCGCTCCGAGCTCGGCAGGGCATCGACCATGCTCCGCTCGATCGAGGCGATCACCGACCCGGGCCTCGCGTTCTTGAACATCGACGAGCTCCTCGCCGCGGTTCTCGATCGCACGAGAGAGGCGATCGGGGCCGACGTCGTCTCGGTGCTGCTGGCGAGCGAGGACGGCACGCGGCTTCGCGTGCGGGCCTCGAGCGGCGCGACGGAGCGGGCCCCCGTGGGCAGCGAGGTGCTCGTCGGCGAGGGCGTGCTCGGGACGGCCGCGCAGTGGGCGCGCCCGGTGGTCGTCCCAGACGTCCACCGGGGCGACGTCGGGGCCCTGCCTGAGGCCCAGCAGGGGATCTCCTCGCTCGTCGCCGCCCCGCTCATCGTCCATGGGACGACCCTCGGGGTCGTGGAGGTCGCCTCTCTCGAGCGGCGCAACTTCGACGTGTCCGACCTGAGGCTGCTCCAGGTCGTCTCGGATCGCCTGGCCGCGGTCGTCGAACGGGCCCGGTTGGACGACCTCGCGAAGCGCGGCCGGTTCGGCGTCGAGCACGCGAACATGCACCTGCGCATCCTCGCCCGCGGCGGCACGGTGCTCGGGGAAGCCCTCGAGACCTACGACACCGCCCTTGGCGAGCTCGCAGAGGTCGTCGTCCCAGAGTTCGCCGACTGGTTCGCGGTCCACGTCATCGAAGGTGTCGGAGACCTGCGACGCGTCGCAGCCCGCATGCGCCCGGGAGCGTTCGGGGGGTCGGCGTTCCTCGTGGCGGGCGAACCCCACCCGAAGGTGGACGAGCTGGCCAGGGCCGCGATGGGCGAGCGGCGGGCGCAGTTCGTGATCCCCACCTCACGCCTCGACCCCTCCGCGCTCGGAGCCGTGATCCACACGCCGGAGTCCCTTGGGATGGGGCCCGCGGTCAGCTCGATGCTCGTGGTGCCGGTCCAGGTCCGCGGCGTGGTCGTGGCCGCGCTGAGCTTCGTGACCGCGCCCGGCGGCCGCGGCTTTCGTCCCTCGGACCTCCAGACGGCGAGGGAGCTCGCCGAGCGCGTCGGGGTCACGATCGACCGGGTGCGCTCGTGGCGGGGGAGCCAGCGTTCGGGGGAGATGGCGTTCCGCTACGCCGAGCGCCTCCGCCGGCTCATGGACGCGTCCCTCGTCGTGAACGCGCAGCTCAGCCAGGACGAGGTGCTCCAGCTGCTCGTCGAGCACACCCACCGCGCGCTCGAGGCCGACGTGGTCGTCGTGAGCGGCCAGCCGGGCGGCGGGACCCCGGTGGAGAAGCTCTGGCCCGGGACGGGCGAGGCCGCAGAGACCGAACGCGACGACCTGCGCAGCCTTGTGCTCGTCGCCACCGACGACGTGACGCGCACCGGGGAGGTCGTCCGCCGGCCCGACGACTCGGTCGCGGGCGGCGGTGCGAGACGCGCCCGGCTGCGGGGATGGGTCGCGGCGCCGCTGACGGGGGAAGGTGGCGAGGTCCGCCGCGTCGTCGTGGCCGTCGGGAGGCTCGGCACGTCCTTCAGCCTCGAAGACGAGTCGGTGCTCACCCTGCTCGCGCAGATGGCCTCGGTGGCGCTCCGCAACGCGCGCCTGTACGCCGAGGTCCTCGGCAACGAGCAGCGCCTCCAGACCCTCGTCGACTCGTCCCCGCTCGCGATCGCCGAGCTGCGCGCGACCGGCGAGGCCGAGTGGTGGAACCGGGCGGCCTCCGAGCTGTTCGGCTGGGCAGGCCGGGCCGTCTCGCGCCGGATCCCGGTGCGGGAGGGGTCCGAGCTCGTGCTCGCAGGGCTCCTCGACTCCGCCTTCGGCGGCAAACCCGTCATCGGCGTCGCGCTCCCCGTGACCGGAGCCGGCGGCGAGCCGCGCGAGCTGTCGATCTCCGCGTCGCCCCTCGGGGCCGCAGGAGTCGTCACGGGGCTCCTCGTCGTCGCAGAGGACGTGACCGAGCGCCAGCGGATGCTCGAGCAGTTCCACCAGGCCGAACGGCTGAACGCGATGTCACGGATGGCCGGCGCCGTCGCGCACGACTTCAACAACCTGCTCACCGTGATCCTCGGATGCAGCGACGTCCTGATGCGCCATCTCGACGAGGACGGGGAGCTCGCCCCGGACGTCGCGGCCATCCACCGGGCCGGGACGCGCGCCGCCGCCCTCACGAACCAGCTCGTCCGCATCGGAGGGCACCAGCAGCCGCTCCAGCCCGAGCTGGTCGCGGTCGACGAGGTGATCGCCGCGATGCAGCCCATGCTGTCGCGCGCGCTCGGCGAGAACGCTCGCCTCGTGATCTCGGCCGGAGCCGAGGCGGCGACGGTGCTCGTCGATCGCAGCGAGCTGGAGCGCTCCGTATTGAACCTCGCGATCAACGCACGCGACGCCATGCCGAGCGGCGGCACCTTCACGATCGAGTCCACGCGCAGGACCGGCCGCCACCGGAGCGGCGCGGCGCTCCTCGAGCTCTCCTTCACCGACACGGGGGTCGGCATGGACGAGGACACCGTGGCGCACTGCTTCGACCCGTTCTTCACGACGAAGGGGCGGGCACGGGGGACCGGGCTAGGGCTCGCCGTGGTGCACGCGATGGCCGTGCAGGCAGGCGGCGACGT
>JBOGGB010000055.1:0-1533 GCA_050743605.1 Acidimicrobiales bacterium | reverse complement strand
GAAGACATCCGTATCCTCCTTGTTTGCGGCCGCACCTCCGTGGGCGACCGTGATTCCGTTCCCCCCGCCGCTCTGGCGGGACGTGTGAGGTATCGGCCTTGGCCGGGGGGGACTTGATCGTTTTGTGACCCCCTCCTGCAGGCGACCCCGGGAGTCAAGCCCCGGAGTCGATCGGCCGATATCTGCTGGCAGAACGCCAGGACGGCGCGCCAACTCCCGCGACGGAGCCGCAGGGACTCGTACCAGCACGCCGACCCGGTGGGGCACGCATGAACCTAAAGCAGCGGATGGGGCTCTTCGGAGTCCCCGCGATGGTCATCGCTATCGTGGTCATGCTGATCGTCCCGATGCCCACGTTCCTCCTGGACGTGCTCATCACGCTCAACATGTCGGCCGCGCTGGTGGTCCTCCTCACCACGATGCACGTCCGGCGGGCGAAGGACTTCTCGGTCTTTCCCTCCATGCTCCTCGTGGCGACGATGTTCCGGCTTGCACTCAACGTGAGCGTCACCCGGCTGGTGCTGCTCCACGGCTATGCAGGCACGGTGGTCCAGTCCTTCGGCTCGTTCGTGGTCGGCGGTCAGATCGTCGTCGGGATCGTGATCTTCTTGATCCTCATCATCATCCAGTTCGTGGTGGTGACGAGCGGAGCGGGAAGGGTCTCGGAGGTGGCCGCCCGATTCTCGCTCGACGCCATGGGCCCCAAGCTCGTGGCGATCGACGGCGAGCTCAACTCCGGCCTCATCGACGAGCACGAGGCGCGACGCCGGCGCAAGGAGATCGACCAGACCTCCGAGTTCTACGGGAACATGGACGGGGCGTCGAAGTTCGTCCGAGGCGACGCGATCGCCGCTCTCGTCATCACCTTCATCAACCTGCTGGGCGGCTTCGCCATCGGTGTCGTACAGCACCACATGCCGGTCAGCCAGGCGATCCACACCTACAGCATCCTGTCGATCGGAGACGGTCTCGTCTCCCAGATCCCCGCCCTCCTCCTCTCGATCTCGACCGGCCTGATCGTCACCCGAAGCACCACCGAGGAAGAGGACTTCGGCTCCGACGTGACGGCCCAGTTCGGGAACCAGCCGCGGGCCCTGCAGGTGGCAGGCGCCGCGATGGTGCTGATGGCACTCATCCCCGGATTGCCGCACATCCCGTTCTTCATCGTGGGAGCGGTCCTCCTCCTCCTCTCCAGCCGGATCCGCAGGTCGATCTCGGCGGCGAAGGCGAAGGAGGCGGCAGCACCGACCGAGCCGGAGCTGTCGCCCGACGCGCCCCAGGCGCTCGCGGCGGAGATCCGGGTCGAGCCTCTCCAACTCGAGATCGCCCCCAACCTGGCGCCGCTCGCCGACCAGGGGCAGGGCGGCGACCTGCTCGACCGGATCCGCGGGCTCAGACGCAAGCTCGCCTACGACAAGGGGATCGTGACCCCCAAGGTCCACACCCGCGACAACCTCCAGCTGCCGCCCAGCACCCACGCCATCCGGATCCACGGAGGCGCGGTGGCGCGGGGGCAGGCGCCCCCGGGAAGCA
>JBOGGB010000054.1:0-1653 GCA_050743605.1 Acidimicrobiales bacterium | reverse complement strand
ATGTACTTGATCACCTGCGGTTCTCCTCCGGGATGGGGGCTCGGTTCTGAAAGCGACGGTACTAGCGAGGGCGATACGGCTCGGGGATACTCGACTATCGCCGCCACTGCCGACAGGGCTCGGATGTGTCGCCTTCCGTTGATACCGAAGAGGGTTCCGCCCCCTTCCGTCACATCCCCGGACGACCCTTGTGACAACAACGAGGTGGCACGATCGGGTGGATTTTTCGCGACAGCGGTCTACACTGCCGCCTCTCGGCCGCGCGTGAGGGAGTCATCTTCCCAAACGATTACGGGGAAGGCACCTACCAACCTGGTACTGGTCGGTACCTACTCGGGTCAATCGCAGGTAGGGCGGACGACGCGCCGGGCGGGTCATCCGCAACATGGTCTTGGCGACCGTCGCCCGGGACCAGAGGGATCCGCAGGCGGCCATCGCGGCGTAGACCATCTCCACGGTGAAGATCGGCTCTCCCCCGCCAACGGCCAATCCCTCGATGGCTGCGACCACCTCGTCCCGGCAGGTGGGGGCAGCCAGCTTTCGTTTCCCCAGACCGATCGTCTGCCCGGGAATCGCGAGCGGTTGGCTCTTGGAGGCACCACCACCACGATGGCGTGTTCGCAAGATCGAGCACGCTGTGTTCGCAAGAGACGCCGCCTTGGGGGTGGCGGACCTCACATAGGGCTCCGCCGCTCACCGACTGAAGCCCGATCCTCGCTTGGCGGCCGTGATCGCCGAAGCATTGGGTGACGCCCGGATGGTCGTCAACGTCGGGGCGGGCGCGGGGTCCTACGAACCGACCGCCGGACAGGTGGTGGCCGTCGAGCTGTCCGCGGTGATGCTCGCCCAGCACCGGGGGACTCGCCGCGTTCGAGCAACTGCGGAGGCACGGCCTTTCCCGGACAAGGCCTTCGATGCCGCCATGGCGGTCATGACCATCCACCACTGGGCCGATCTGGATGCTGGCCTGGCGGAGATGTGCCGCGTGGCGCAGCATCAGGTGATCTTCACCTGGGACAAGGAGCATGACGAGGAGCTGTGGGTCGTCTCCGAGTACGTGCCCGAGATACGAGTGACGGAGCACGCACGGTTCCCTTGCCTCGATGCGGTGGTGGATGCGCTCGGCGGCGCAGAGATACGGGAATTCCCGATCCCCCATGAATTCACCGATGGCTACCAGCCAGCGTTCTGGCGACGTCCCGAGGCCTACCTGGACCGTGCCATACGGGCGGCCAGCTCGACCTTTGCGACCTTGCCCGATGAGATCGTCGAGCCGGCCATGCGCCGCCTGCGAGCAGACCTTGCCTCCGGTGCATGGGCACGCCGGCACCAAGACCTCCTCGAGCGCGACACGGTCGACTACGGCTACCGGCTCATCGTCAGCGCGTGACCGACGCATCATCGCAAGTAACCGGGCTGGAGGACGAACTCTGATACCAATCGTGGTATAGTCCGTTGGTGTGGACCGTCGTCTACCTCCCCGACGCAGTACAGGAGCGCGAGAAGCTCCCGTCGAGGGAACGTCGGGCCCTCCACAACGCGACGCTGAAGCTTCAGGCGATCGGGTCCGCCCTCGGGTATCCGCACACCAGCGCGGTCCAGGGAGCTTCCGGGTTGCGGGAGCTTCGCCCGCGGGCGGGCCGCAGTCCATGG
>JBOGGB010000053.1:0-9006 GCA_050743605.1 Acidimicrobiales bacterium | reverse complement strand
TGTAGATCCCGAACCACGGCGCGATCCAGACGATCACCACGTCGACGAAATCCTTCAAGAACGTGGAGAACGACGTGCTGAGCACCGCGAAGATCGTGAAACCGAGGACGATCACGCAGTCGATCACTACAGCCATATACCTCTTCACGGGCAAGCCCAGTGCCTGGAGCGTGACGCCGGAAGAGTAGAGGTCCAGCCCGTTGATCGCGAAGATCTGCAGGATCGAAAAGACGAGGAACAGCACTACGAACCAGCTGGGGATGACGCTCTGGTGAGCTAGTGCCTTGAAGGTTGTCCCTGTGACGCCGACTCCCTTGATGAAGGTGTACACCGTTGCGCCGAGCAGCATCACCAGGATCTCGGGGATCGCCGTCGCGACGAACACCCATCCCACGATCGCGGACTTCTTCGCATCTGGTCGGCAGTACCTGGAGTAGTCGCTCCCGTTCTCGGTCCACCCGAGACCTGAAAGCGTGATCGTGAACGCCAAGCCCTCCATGTAGGTCTGCCAGTCCGCGCCGTGGGCTACTCCGCTCGTGGTCGCGTGGGGGACGGCGAACCCCAAGAGGATTGCGAAGATGATCACGAAGGGGATGACCAACCAGCGCAGGACCTTCACGATCGTTGCATGGCCGAGGAATGGGAGGACTGCCTGCACCGCGACCGCGATGATGACGAAGATGACCTTGGCCGGGTCGCCGGCGCTGAAGCCCGCCTTCGCCGCAAGCACCATTCCGGCGAGAACGATGAGGAAGATTCCCTCCACCTCGAATCCGAGCTGGGTCACCCAGTTGAAAAAGGCGATGATGCGCGACCCGTTCGGGCCGAAGGCGGCGCGGTTGGTGCCGAAGACGGTGGTCCCGGCCTGGGGGCCTTGGAGGCTCGTGAGCCCGAGGAAGACGAAGGAGACGTTCCCGATGATGATGAGGGAGAGGGCCTGCCAGAACGTGAACCCGAAAGACATGAGGACAGCGCCGTAGATGAAGTACTCGATCTGGATGCTCGCCCCCGCCCACATCGAGCCGACGTCCCTCGGCCTCGCCCATCGCTCTCTCACCGGGATGTAGTCGACGCCGTGGGTCTCGATGCGGAAGGCTTCGTCCGAATCCGGCTGACGCCCTGTCGGCGTCTTCTCCAATGCGGTCGTCATCTGCCCCCCTCGCTCGGCCCGTTGCCCACACCATGCGTGCTCGCGCCCGCCACGTCAAGGACCATTCCGGCGGCGAGCCCCAAGTGCATGGCGCTGCATCTGCCCGGGCGGCGTTGCCGAGGCGAGGGAGTGGCTAGGAAAGGCTGTTGCCCGAGGACGTCGACCCTGCGCCCGAGGACGTCGACCCTGCGTCCGAGGAGGTCGACCCTGCGTCCGAGGAGGTCGACCCTGCGCCCGAACCTGCTTGTGTCGTCGAGATGACCAGTGTCACCGGGCTGATCCTGAATGCGCCCTTCGGCTGGTCGAAGACCACCGTCAGCGAGGCCGTCCTCGCAGGCTGTTGCACCTGCACCTCGGCGACGAACTCCGACGGGAGGTCCCAGGAGAGCCTGCCTCCCGGTCCGGTGGGGCCGGCGAGCTGGGTCACGCTCCCGCGGAAGAGGTAAACGTCTCCGCCTGTGGAGGTGATCGACGGCCGCGCGACGAGCGAACCGACGAGCTGGAACTGGGCGCCTGTCGTGCTGGTGATGTCCACGGCGAGGATCGACCCCCCTTGGCCGAGGCACGTCCCGACCTGGGCGTGGACGGTCGAGCTGGAGCCCGTCGAGATCGGCGTCACGAGCGCTGTCCCCTCGAAGGCGGGCGAGGTGGCACCCGCCGACGTGAGACCTTGCGGTCCCGTGCTCAATACCGACGTCTGCACGTCGGAGACGAGGGGGACCTCCGACGCCGGAGCCGCGACCCCTGGGAACCCTGGGACCGCTGCGCAGGTTCCGACGGGAAGCGGGACCTGCGAGCTCCCCCCCGGAGTCGAAGAGGTCGGAGTCGAAGTCGAAGTTGTCGGTGCCCCGCCAGCTCCTGAGCCCTGCTTCACCGTGATCGTTGCCACGGATGTCGTCGAGGAGGACGCCGTCCCGGGAGCTGACGACGATGTCGTGGCGGGGGAGGGGGAGCCCGGACCGGACGCCGACGTGGTGGCTGCTGGCGAGGAAGATCCGGTCGTCGTGCCGGTTCCGGAGCCCGCGGACCCTGTCTCCGATGTGGAGGTCACCCCGGGGGAGGTGCCCGTCGTGATCCGGTAGACGGCGGCCAGGGCGGCCGTCGAGTACCAGGTCGGAACCGTGGCGCGTGTCGTGGATGTCGGGTTCGGCGCCGACGCGACCGAAGGGGTACCGGATGTCGAGCCGGCCGGCCCGGCGGTGGTGGAAGAGGAGGAGGAGGAGGTCACTGCAGCTGTCGGCGTGCCAGGTGTCGAGGCGGGCGTTGTCGCGGTCGACGACGAGGTTGCTGGCGCCGAAGATGTCGACACGGCGAATGTGCCCGACACTCGTGGGGCGAATGTGCTCGCTGTCCTCGTCCCCTCGGCGGACTGCAACGGGGCGGTGACGCTTCGGAAATGGGAGGTGGGGACCGCCGCGTGCACCGCCTGCGCCGCCGGCTTGGGAGCGGCTGTCGAGCCCGAGATGGCCGGAGCTGACAGTCCGCCGGCCGTTGCGAGGCTCAGGGCGATCCCGAGCACCACCGGTCCCTTGGCAGGGACGCTGGTCACAGAGGCGACTGCGGCCTGGCCGAGCGGGGTCGCAGAGACCTGGGCGATCAGCTGGAGACCGGTCTCTACCGGAGTCCCGGCGATCGCTCCTGCCGCAGACGAACCTGCCGTCGAAGCCATCCCCATCACGGCCGACTGTGAACCGGCTGCGCCTGCCGCGTTCCCGACGCCCGCGAACACTCGGCGGAGAGCGGTGCGCAGCGGCGTCGCGAGGAGGAGCGGGATTGCCGCCCACGCGCCTTTGACCGCGTTCGTGCCTTGCAGCGCGTGCTGGAGCTTCGCGCGGGCGCGTCGCACGCGGGCCCGTGCGTTGACCTCCGTGATGCCGAGTGCTCCCGCCACCTCGTCGTAGGGACGGCCGTCGACGAGCCGGAGCTCGAAGGCGAGGCGCTGGGACTCCGGGAGCTCTTCGATCGCCCGCTTGACCGCGGCAAGCGCGACCGGGTCGGATGCCGCCGGCTCGTCTTCGTCCGCACGGGTCTCGAGCATCGCGTCGTTCAGGGGGGTGGTCGGCGTGCGGCGCGATGGGATATCCGTGCAGACGTTGACCAGGATCGTGTGGAGCCACGCGCCGAGCCGCCAATCGCCCGTGTAGCCGAAACGGTCCAGAGCGAGAAGGGCGCGCAGGAGCGTCTCTTGGACCGCATCTTGCGCGTCCTCAGCGTTCCTGAGCCGGTGGTGGGCAGTGGAGAGCAGCGAGGGATAGTGCTTGTGCACGATCTCCGCGAAGGCGTCCGGGTCGCCGCAGCGGTGCGCGGTTACCAGCCGCATCGCGGTCGTCTCTTCGATGCGCGCGACATCCGTCGGCGCTAGCGCCATCGCTCGTCTCCTCGGGCCGACCTGTCTGACCGCCGTCGCCCCTTCTCCGACGTGGTGGGACGGACATTCCGCTCGAGCCCTGTTTCCTCGGGTACTGCCGAACTCCGCTGTCGCTTGTGCTGCGGCGCTCCTGCCGCAGCGGGGGGCATCTGCCGACGGTCCCAATGTACTCGGCCGAGCGGCAGTTGACCCGCCACTCTCGAACATGAACCCCCGCTGCGGGGCCGAGCCGAGGGCTCGCCCCTAGAGTCGTCGTCGTGGCTCCGAGGCTCACGCTCATGTGCGTGCACGCGCACCCGGACGACGAGGCGATCTCGACCGGTGGGATCCTCGCCCGGTACGCCGCCGAGGGGGTCGAGACGGTGCTCGTCACCTGCACGAACGGGGAGCTCGGCGACGGGCCGGGTGGTTCGAAGCCGGGGACCCCGGGCCATACAGCCAGCGAGGTCGTCGCATCGCGGCGTGAGGAGCTTCAGGCGAGCTGCGCTGCACTCGGCGTCGGGCACCTGGAGCTCCTCGGCTACCACGACTCGGGAATGATGGGCTGGCCGCAGAACGACGCGCCCGAGGCCTTCTGGCATGCCGATGTCGACGAGGTGGCCGGAAGGATCGGCCGACTCATGGCCCGCTATCGGCCCGAGGTCGTGGTGACCTACGACGAGCACGGCTTCTACGGTCATCCGGACCACATCCAAGCCCATCGCGCGACGGTCGCGGCGACGGAGCGGTCGGGGGTCCCCGACAAGCTCTATTACCCGGCGGTCCCGCAGTCGGCCATCCCGCGCGTGGTCGAGCTGCTCTCCTCCCGCGGGGTGCAGGTGCCCGCCGAGATCGAGGACGGGTCCCTCGGCACGCCTGATGAAGAGATCGGAGCGATCGTGGACTGCGCAGCGTTCAGCGCTGCGAAGTTCGCGAGCCTGTCCGCGCACTCGAGCCAGGCGGAGAACATCTTCTTCCTGTCGCTCGGCTCCGAGGTGTTTGCTGACGTCTTCTCCCAGGAGGCGTTCGTGCGCGTGCTCGATCGCACCGGCCAGCGGGGCCTCGAGGACGACCTCTTCTCCGGGCTTCGCTGAGCGGTGCCCACGCCGCAGGCGACCGCGGAGAGGAGTCCCGGGGGACCTCGACGACCATGCGCGCCTGAGGGAATCAGGGGGCCGCGCAGCTCGTGGCGCGGGCACAGTCGTTGAAGGCCCTCCCTGTCGCAGGTGCCGACGGCGTGGCAAGCACGCTGCCGTTCGAGCCCACGAGCTGGATTGCGTCAGCAGGGACGAGAGCGGCGTCGGCACCGTTGGCCGTCGCGTCGGAGAACGACACCGTCGAGAGGTCGGGCAGTGCCGACACCCCCGCGGGACCTGTGCCGATCACGACCGGCGTCTCCTCTATCCACTCCGCGGTGTCCTCGGTGGAGACGTACGGCACGGTCTCTGTGAAGCGCTGCCCGTCGGTCTTGTCTTCGAGCGAGATGCTCCAGATGCCGGGGACGGTCTCGGCGATGCTGCAGTCGATGACGTCACCGGGATGCACGGCGATCGTGGCTGTGACCGAGGGCAGCGGCAGGATCTCCCACCACGCCGAGTAGCTCGCGGTGCCGTTCGAGGACACGTCCTGGTCAGTGCCTGCCTGGACCAGCGTCGGATCGGTGGCCCTGCACGTTGTGCTGAGACAGCCTCCGCCGATGCCGATCCACGTCGCGGAGTCCTCGGCTTGGCCCGTGGTGTGCTGGGTCGCGGTGGGCACCACCCATCGCGCGCTGATCGAGGTGAACGGGGAGCCGGTGTCCAAGATTCCCTCGTTGTAACCCGACCAGTTGTTGGACTGGCTGTCGTGGAACGCGGTGCGGGGAGCGTGCACGCCGATGAGTGGGCCGCGCCCCGCGCGCACGGGTGCGGCCGCTTCTGCGGTCCCAGCTGCGGCGAGCGCGGTGGCCGCGGCGAGCACCACGACGCTGCCGGTCGCGAGTCGCTTGCGCGCGCGCCGACCGGCCGACGCCGCGTGTCCTCTTGCGTCCATGCGCTGTGCTTCCTCTGTCTGCCTCGAGGTTGGCTCCTGCGTCATCTCCTCCGCCGTCTCCTCTCGCGCTCGCGCCGAGAGCGCCTCGGACTCCAGGTCGGCGAAAGTGCCGGCTGCCAACTCCCCACGGGTGAGCGATTCCCACCCCGGTGGCGTCGGAAACCGACGGGACCGCCGCAACGCGCCTTGCGATTACGGTCCTGCTGTGTCCGCCGACGCCGTGCGCCGCCGCGCCGAGTCGTCGCCCAGGGGCGCGGCGTCCTGCGTCACGCGTCGGCGAGGAGGACGATCTTGCCGAGCTTGTTGCCTTCGGCGAACCGGTCGTAGGCCGCTTGGGCCTCGGCCAGCGGGTACGTGGCGCAGACCTGCACGCGGATCGTGGCGTCCGCGAGGAGCGGCAGCACGTGGGCGCGCACCGCGTCGGCGACCGCCGCCTTCTCCACGCGGTTGCGGGACCGGAGCGTGGAGCCGCCGAGGGTGGCCCGTCGCTGCATGAGGCCGAGCAGGTCCAGCTCCACGCGTGCCCCGCTGCCGACTCCGATGACCGCGACCCGGGCCCCGGTCGCGAGCGCGCCGAGCGCCCCCGGGAGGCTCGCCGCGCCGACCAGCTCCAAGACGACGTCGTAGGGGCCGTGGCTCTCGACGTCCTCGTTGCCGACCACCTCGTGGGCGCCGAGCGCGGCCATCTGCTCGCGGCGGCCCGGGGCGCGCACCGAGGCGACGACGGTCGCCCCTGCCGCAGCTCCCAGTTGGACACCGGCGATGCCGACCCCTCCCGCCGCACCCGTGACGAGGAGTCGCTCGCCCGGAGCAAGGCGACAACGCGTGCACAGGGCGTCGTGCGCGGTCGAGTAGGCCTCCGGGAACCCGCCAGCTTCAGGCCAGTCCACGGCGTCGGGGACCGCGAGAAGGTGGCTCTCGTCGACGACGGCCATGGTGGACTGCGCCCCGCCGCCCACGACGGCCATGACGCGGTCGCCAGGTCGAGCGCGCGTCACCTTGGACCCCACCTCTGCGACCTCGCCGGCGAGCTCGAGCCCGGGAATGTCCGCGGGTGCTCCCGGGGGGGCGGGGTAGTGACCGCGCAGCTGGAGCATGTCCGCGCCGTTCAGCCCGGCCGACCTGACGGCGACGAGGACCTCGGAGTCGCCGGGAGTCGGGTCCGGGCGTTCCTCGAGCCGCAGCACTCCGTGGTCGATGACGACTGCCTGCATGGAAGGGACCTCCTTGCGCTGCGCTTGCGCTGCGCTGTCGGCGCGGCGACGCTGGCGCGCCCGCCCGGCCATTGGACACCATTGGCACCGACGACCGCACGACGACCGCACGACGACCGCACGACGACCGCACCACGACGACCATCGGACACGACTCGAAAGGCAACCATGACCACCCCGAACCCCACCATCCTCCGAGGCGAAGAAGACCATGACCTCGGTTACCTGCGAATCGCCACCGAGGAGGCCTTCTGCCCGCCCGAGCTCGTCAGGATGTGGCAGGAGATGTTCGAGCGGGGCGGCGACCTCGACCCGGGCTTCGAGAGCCTCGTGGGCTTCTACCTCCGCAGCACCGCCGAGCGACCGAAGTACGTCTTCGAGCGCCTCCAGGACCTGGGCGCGCTGCGACTTGGCGACATGGACGCCACGGGGATCGACCGGCAGGTGATCTCGCTCACCTCGCCGGGCACCCAGGTCTTCGCAGACCCGGCGACGGCGACCTCGGTGGCCACCTTGGCCAACGACCGGCTGGCAGACGCCTGCCGAGCCCATCCCGAGCGGTTCAGCGGGCTCACCGCCATCGCCCCTCAGGACCCGGGCGCCGCGGCCGAGGAGATCCGGCGGGGCCACGATCAGCTCGGGTTCTGCGGGGTGATCCTGAACTCCCACACGAACGGGGAGTACTTCTCCGACCAACGGTTCTGGCCGATCCTCGAGGCTGCGGAAGCCCTCGACGCCCCCATCTATCTCCACCCCAACACGCCGCCCCGATCCATGATCGGCCCGCTGCTCGAAGCCGGGCTCGACGGCGCCATCTACGGGTTCGGCGTCGAGACGGGGATGCACCTCCTGCGCATCATCACCTCCGGTGCCTTCGACAGGTTCCCCCGGCTCAAGTTCGTGGTGGGCCATCTGGGGGAGGCGCTGCCGTTCTGGCTGTACCGGCTCGACTTCATGCACGCCGCGACGGTGCGCGCCGAGCGCTATCCGACGATGAAGCCGCTCCAGCGCCGGGTTAGCGACTACCTGAAGGAGAACGTCTGGTACACGACGAGCGGCATGGCGTGGGAGCCGGGCATCCAGTTCTGCCGCCAGGTGCTCGGTGGAGACCGGGTCCTCTACGCGATGGACTACCCCTACGAGTGCGTTCCCGAAGAGGTGCGTGCCCAGGACGCCATGGCCCTCAGCCCGTCGGAGCTGAAGGCGTTCTTCCAGACCAACGCCGAACGCCTCTTCGAGCTCCCCGGCGGCGCTCGATGAGCGCTCCCGACCTTCGCACCTGCGCCGAGGACGTGCTCTACCTCCTCGGCGCGCATGGGGTGGAGGTGCTGTTCCTGAACCCCGGCACCGACTCGGCGCCGATCCAGGAAGCAGCCGCCACGCTCGCCGAGCGCGGCCTGCCGCAGCCGAGGATCGTCGCGTGCTCCTTCGAGGCGGTGGCGCTCGCCGCTGCGCACGGATACTGGCAGGCGACGGGACGCCCACAGGCGGTGTGGGTGCATGTCGACGCGGGAACCCAGAACCTCGGAGCGATGGTCCACAACGTGCTGCGCGACCGGGCGGGCGTCGTCGTCCTGGCGGGCAGGACGCCCTACGGCGAGAGCGCGGAGGACCCCGGGGGCCGGGACGCGGCAATCCACTGGCCCCAGGACGTCCCCGACCAGGCGGGTATTCTCCGCGGCTACGCCAAGTGGACGGCGGAGCTGGTCCGGCCCGAGGACGCCCCGCGGGTTCTCGGGCGGGCGGTGCAGGTGGCCTCCGGCGGCATCCCCGGCCTGGCTTACCTCACCATCTCGAGGGACGTACTGATGGAGCCCGCCGCGCCGGCCGGCCGCCGCCGCCTCGAGGGCTGGGCGAGGCCGCACCCGCCGGCGCTGGCGCCTTCGGCGGTGGAGGAGATCGCCGACCTGGTGGCCGCGGCCGAGCGCCCCGTCCTCGTCACCTCCAGGGTCGGCCGCCGCCCCGGCGGGACTGCGGCGGTGACCCGCCTCGCCGATCTCGTCGCCATGCCGGTCCTCGGGCAGCCCGAGGCGGTCAACGTGGCGAGCGACCATCCGATGGCCCGGATCGGCGCCGGCGAGGGGGCGCCCCTCCTCGAGCAGGCGGACGTCGTCTTGGTCGTCGAGAGCGACGTGCCGTGGATCCCGCGCCAGACCCGTCTCGCTCCTGGCGCCCGAGTGGTCCACATCGACCCCGATCCGGTCCACGCGTCGATGCCGCTGTGGACCTACCCGGTGGACGTCGCGGCGACCGCCGACGGTGCC
>JBOGGB010000052.1:0-2285 GCA_050743605.1 Acidimicrobiales bacterium | reverse complement strand
GTCGCGCTCCCCAGCAAAGGAGGTGGCGGGGGGCGCCGGATAGACCCTCTCGGCCACGCGGTGTCAAGCAGGTACCGGAGTCACTGTCGCCCAGGTACCGGAGCCGGGTACGGGCGGTGTCAACCAGGAGCCGGAGGGACAACTCACTACCGCCGCCGCTCTGGCCCGGGGCATGAACGCCTGTGACCTGGACGTTTGTGGTGGTCTTACCTTGTCACAGTACGAGACCACCCTTGATGGCCAGGCATCACGCGTTTACCCAGGTAGATGGACCTGTTGTCTGCTTTCCGGCGCTCGGAACCGTGCTGCGGCCCGGACCCGGCGAGGCCTAATCCATCCGGCAGACCCACTCGTCACCACCCTCCCGGTCCAGCGGCGCCTCGGACCCGACGAGGTGGTCGAGCTGATCGCCGCCTACCGCCAGGGCGTCCTGGTGGAGGAACTGGCAACGTCGTTCCGGATCAATCGGACGACGGTCCTCGCGCACGTCAGGCGCCATGGCGTGCCTAAACGGGATCGGCGGGCACTCCGAGGGGACGACGTTGAGAGGGCCGCGAACCTTTACGCCGAGGGGCGGTCCGCGCAGTGGGTGGCTGGGGAGTTGCAGGTCTCGGCGAGCACCGTGCGGCGGGCATTGAAGGATGCTGGAGTCACCCTGCGGAGGAAGGGGCGTCAACGGCACGCGCCCTGACGTCGTTGACCTCGCGACGCTCCGCGTGGTTTGGCACGCAAGGAGCTCTGGCGAGATGTGCCGAATATGCGCTTCACAGGAAACGTCACACTGATCACTTGAGGGCGCACCGATCACCCAGATCTGTCGCGCTTCACCAGTCCCACTTTTGTCGTGTCCTTCGCCGCGCCCGGCAGCCCTCCGCAGGAGTAGACCTAGCTCCACTGCTCGGGCCAGGGGATGTGCGGCACACTGGTGGTATGCAGCGACGCCCCCACGCCCGGCACCTGCGAGGGTCCCCACGGCGATCTCAGCCACCCGGCGAGCTGCACAAACCGTGACCGCCATGAACGGGCCCGCCGATCACCGGGATGTCGCACCCGCCCGCGCCGCCGACCACGCGCGTCGGTGGACATCGCTGTTTCTCAGATCGACCGGCACGGTGCTTGGCATGAGCTCGGAAAGGCCGCGGGCATGGACGTGGGTGTGGATCGCCCGGCGCGCCATCGGCTTTGGCATCGTCCTAGGGCTACTGCTCACGATCGTGTGGGCCGTGACCCCTGTCGATTACTACTGGCCAGGCTGGATCTGGTTCGCCGTGGTCCTGCCCGTCGCGTTCGATCGGAGCATCCGCCGGGCACTGCGCACCCCCGTGCGGCGCGCTGTGGCCGTTCATGCCGCTGTCTCCCTCGTGCTCTCCGCGGCTCTCGTCGCCATCTGGCTACTGTCCAACCACCATCACTCCTGGTATTTCTGGCCGATCTGGCCGATCCTCGGCCTCGCAGTGGTCCTTGCCGCGCACGCGTTGTTCGCCCCCTCGGTGTCGAGGAGTCGTGAGGGGGAGCTGGCGGAGCGAGTGGACGTCCTGACCCGCTCCCGAAAGGACGCTCTCGACGTCCAGGCCGCGGAGATGCGCCGGGTCGAACGGGACCTGCACGACGGGGCCCAGGCTCGCCTGGTGTCGCTCGGCATGAGCTTGGGCATGGCCCAAGAGCTGCTGGACTCCGATCCCGCCGAGGCACGTCGGCTGCTCGCCGAGGCGCACTCCGCGGCCGGTGATGCTCTGGGTGATCTGCGTGCCCTCGTGCGGGGGATCCTGCCGCCCGTTCTCGCCGATCGGGGGTTGGTCGGTGCCGTGGAGGCGCTCGTGCTCAAGTGCCCGGTTCCGGTCGAGATGACGACGGACCTTTCTTCCGAGCGGCTGCCGGCACCCATCGAATCGGCCGCCTACTTCGCCGTTGCTGAGGCTCTCACCAATGTGATCAAGCACAGCGGGGCGCACTTCGCCTGGATAGTGATGATCGAGGCCCATGGCGTGTTCTCGATGATGGTCGGAGACGACGGCCAAGGCGGCACCGACCCGGGTCGAGGCAGCGGGCTCCGTGGCATCGAGCACCGCCTCGAGGCCTTTGACGGCACGATGCAGATCTCGAGCCCACTCGGTGGCCCGACCGTCCTCACCATGGAGATGCCGTGCGAGCGGTAGTCGCCGAAGATCTAGCCCTGCTGAGAGACGGCCTGATCCGGCTGCTCACCGCCCATGTAATCGAGGTGGCGGCGGCGGTTGGCGATGGGCCATCGGTCGTCGCCGCACTGCTGGATCATCGCCCCGACG
>JBOGGB010000051.1:0-6464 GCA_050743605.1 Acidimicrobiales bacterium | reverse complement strand
GTCACGGGCCCGGACCAGGTGCCCGCGGTCAGGTCCTGCGCCCCGGAGGAGAATTCGAGGGCGCCACCGGAGCCGGCGCCGGTGGCGGCGTGCACCGAGCCGACGGCGTCGTTCCAGCTGCCGAGGCCGGTGCACAGGTTGTAGCCCTTCTCGCAGGGGTGGCCGTTGCTCCCGGTCGCCACGTTGTACGCCTGGAGCTTCGTGTAGACGAATGTGGCGTCCACGTGCGCGCCGGTCTCCGCGGCGTGCGCTGCGACCATGTCGGCCGACGCGCTCGTGCCGCCGGCCACGAGCCATCCCGACTCGCCGTCGGTGTCGTAGACGGCAACGCCGGTGCTCGGGTTCGCGTCCAGGGAGATGTCGGGCACCGCTCGCCTGCCTGCGCAGCCCGCGCCCTGCTGGTCGTAGCTCGGATAGCCGGCCTGGGCGGGGGCCGCGGTCTCGTACTGGCTGCACCCTCCCCCGGCTGTGGCCCACGCGGTCTCCGACTCCCACGCGCCGGTCGCTCCTGTGACGGTGAGCGTCGTCCCCCCGACGGCGATCACGTCTGGGGACGTGGCGGGGTACAAGACGTCCGATGCGGTGTCGCCCACGGCCGCGAAGTAGCTCACGCTCGGATCCGCGAACGCGGCGTCGAGAGCTGTCTCGCCGGCGAACTCTGTGCCGCCCCAGGCCATCGTCACGTACTGGGCCCTGGCGGCCGCGTACCGCACGGCGGCGAAGAGGTCTGTATCGCTGTTGGATGTCGCCTCCACGAGGAGGATGTCTGCGTCGGGTGCGAGCGCGTGCGCCCACTCGACGTCCATGCTGGCCTCGAGCCCCCAGCCGGTTGTGCCGCGCGGCGCCGGCGCGGCGCTCGCGCCACCTGTCTCGTCCACCGTCGTGAGGCAGTGGTTCGAGGTCGTGCACGGCCGGAGGTCGTACTGGGTCGAGAAGGCGGCGAGGTCGCTTGTGATCGTGGGGTCGCCGTAGGCGTCGACGATCGCGAGGGTGCTCCCCGATCCCCCCGTGGTCGAGAACCCGTACGCCGTAGCGATCGCGTTCGGCGAGAGGCCGCCGGGCGCGCTCTTCGGGCCGACGTGTCCTGCTGGGCGAGGCAGTGCCCCTGGGCCGGGCTGCAGGAGATCCACGAGGCAGGCGGAGTACCCGACCGGGACCGGCGAGCAGGCCGTGGACCGCTCGTCCTCGGCCGGAATGCCAGAGCGGGCGGGAGGTGCCGCCGCTCCTCGGGTGACAGCAGGACCCGGCGCATTCGGTGCGCCTGCCGCTGCTGGCACACCTGGCCCGGCGAGGAGCCCGGTGGCTGCCAGGGCTGCGCCCGCGGCGCACCCTGCCAACCACCTGCGCAGAGCCATGACGCGTTCCCCTTCCGCCCGCACCCGACCCGGAAGATGGTACCGCGTCGCCTGCGTCGGCAGCTCAGGCCTGGAGCGTCTCGAGCACCTTGGCCGCGTGCCCGTCCGCGCGCACGTTGTACCAGGCCTGGGCGATCTTCCCGTGCCCGTCGACGACGAACGTGGAACGGATGGTGCCCACGGTCTTCTTGCCGTACATCGTCTTTGCGCCCCACGCGCCGTAGGCCTCCATGACGCGATGGCCGGGGTCCGAGAGCAGGGGGAACGTGAGCCCGTACTTTTCCCGGAAGCTCACGTGCTTCGCAGCGCCGTCGGGCGAGACTCCCAGCACCTTCGCTCCCGACCGCTGGAACGCGGAGAGGTTCTCGTTGAACTGGCACGCCTCCTTCGTGCACCCGGGCGTGTCGTCGGCAGGGTAGAAGTACACGACCACCGTGGTGCCTGAGAAGTCCCCGAGCGAGACCGGGGCGCCGTCCTGGTCGGGAAGGGTGAAGGCAGGTGCGGTGTCGCCGGCTTCGAGGTGCGCCATCCGGCCAGCTTCGCACACGGCCGCCGGGTGGGACGCCTCCGGATCCTGGTCGGTGCGGGTGCCCGGCGCTCAGGTGCCCCATGCGCTGGTCGGGGCCCTGGCGCTGGTAGATTGGCCGTGACGACCTGGGTCGCGAGGACGCGATCGGTCGTGAGGGTCCTCCTTTCTTGCGTTGGATCGGCGTGGGGCCCCGCCAAGGTGAGAGAGCAGGAATGACGATCGACACGTACGAGACCGTGGGGACGTTCGAGTCCCTCGGTATCGCCGGCCCCCTGGTCGAGGACCTGGCCGGCCAGGGGATCACCACCCCGTTCCCCATCCAGGCGCTGACCATCGCAGATGGATTGGCCGGCAGGGACGTCTGTGGGAAGGCGAAGACCGGCTCCGGCAAGACCCTGGCCTTCGGGCTTCCGCTGCTGCAGCGGACTGCCGCCGCGCTGGAAGGCCGAGGCCGTGCGCGCGAGAGCCGCCCCGCGCTCCCGCGAGCGCTCGTCCTGCTGCCGACCCGCGAGCTCGCCGTCCAGGTGCACGGTGTGCTCGCACCCTTGGCCAAGCGGGTCGGTCTGCGGGTCGTCGCGGTCTACGGCGGAGCGGACATCGACCGGCAGGTCGCGAAGCTTCGCAGGGGCGCCGACGTCATCATCGCCACCCCTGGCCGGTTGATCGACATGGGGGACAAGCACGAGCTGTCGGTCGCCGAGGTGGAGACGCTCGTCCTCGACGAGGCGGACCGGATGGCCGACATGGGCTTCATGCCGCAGGTGGAGTGGGTGCTCCGGCGGCTGGAGCGGCCCCACCAGACGCTCCTGTTCTCCGCGACGCTGGACGGCGCAGTGGACCGATTGGTCCAGCGCTACCTGAAGGACCCGGTATTCCACGAGGTGGCCTCGAGCACCCAGACCGTATCGGCGATGGTCCACCGCTTCCTGCAGGTCCACCAGATGGACAAGGTGCGCGTGGCCGCAGCGATCGCCCGGGGGCAGGAGAAGACGCTCGTCTTCGTGCGCACGAAGCGCGGGGCGGACCGCCTGGTCGAGCATCTCGGCGGCGAAGGCGTCCGTGCTGCTGCGATCCACGGCGACCTGCGCCAGGCGAACCGGGAGAAGGCACTCGCAGAATTCTCCTCAGGGAAGCTCCCAGTTCTCGTCGCGACCGACGTCGCCGCGCGCGGGCTCCACATCGAGGGCGTCGACGTGGTGGTGCACTACGACCCGCCGGAGGACCACAAGGCCTACCTGCACCGCTCGGGCCGCACGGCGCGCGCGGGGTCCGACGGCGTCGTCGCCACCCTCGTGCTGTGGAACCAAGTCGTCGAGGCCGAGGTGATCCAGCGCAGACTCGGGCTCAGGGTCCCCATCGTGGAGATCTTCTCGAACGACGCCCGCCTGCGGGACCTCGCGGCCTGGGAGCCCACCTACGAGGAGGCCGTCGTCTGATCGAGCGGTGGTCCCCGCGCCCGGGGGTGGAGCGCGCCCTCGTCGTCGCCGCGCATCCCGACGACGTGGACTTCGGTGCCGCCGGCACGGTTGCGACGTTCACCGGCTCGGGAATCGAGGTCGCCTACTGCATCGTGACGGACGGGGAGGCCGGTGGCGACGACCTCGCGACCACCCGAGAGGAGATGGGCAAGCTCCGGCGCGAAGAGCAGCGTGCGGCGGCCGCGGAGGTCGGGGTGCGCGATATCACCTTCCTCGGCTACCCCGACGGGCGGGTGGAGCCAAGCATGGCGCTCCGGCGTGACGTGACGAGGGTGCTTCGAGAGCTCCGGCCTCAGCTCGTCCTCGCCCCCTCCCCCGAACGGTGGTGGGACCGGATCGGCGCCAGCCACCCCGACCACCTCGCTACGGGGGAGGCGGCGACGTGTGCGGTCTATCCCGACTCCCGCAACCCGTTCGCCCACCCCGAGCTTCTCGACGAGGGGCTGCACCCCCACACCGTCGACGAGCTGTGGCTCATGGCCTCTCCGGAGACGAACGTGGCGGTGGAGGTCACCGCGACGTTCGATCAGAAGATCGCCGCGCTCGGCCGCCATCGGAGCCAAGTGAAGGACCTCGACATCGTCGCGACGCGCCTGCGCGCGGGATCCGAGGCCGCGGCGGCGCGAGCAGGTATGCCGCAGGGCGCGCTCGCCGAGTTGTTCCGCCGGGTCCCGACCAGCTGAGCCGCGGCTCCAGCGGCGGCCTACGAGCGCACGGAGATGTCGGGCGGGAGCGCGTCGGCGAATGTGCGGTCGTGCCTGGCCACCCGCAGGGGAGCCGGGGCGGTGACGACCGGAAGCGGCGTCCTGCGTGCGATGCGGTCGCGCAGGCCCCCGCGCGGGATGCCGTGGCGCCGCCTGCGCCGGGATCCCAGGACGATGACGTCCGCCCGCACCCGCTCCGCCAGGTCGCAGACCACGGACGGGAGGTCGAAGCGGGTCGTCCGGTAGGTGACGCCGGTCGCGCTCAGGCCTGCCGAGTGGAGCTCCTGCAGGGCGGCCGCCACGACGTCCGCGGCCTCGGCGGGAGATTCGGACATGAGGCCTCTCCCGCCGATCAGGTGCTTGTTCACGTGGACGACGTGCACCGACGCTCGGCTGTGCTGGGCCAGCGCGACGGTGAAGGAGGTGGCGACGGAGCCGGCGTCGCCTGAGTCCAGGGCGAGGAGGATGCGAAGAAACATGTGACCACCTCGACAGATCGTCGGTGAGCTGCTCACGCGAGCCCACCCCGATGGATTACCCGGAGCACGGCGTGGTGAACCGCGGGCGTGCCTGCTCGGCGCGCCACGGGCGTGCGCTCAGCGGGCCAGCTGCCTGAGCACGTACTGCAGGATGCCCCCGTGCCGGTAGTACTCCGCTTCCATGGGCGTGTCGATGCGTACCCGGGCGCTGAAGGTCTTCGCCGTGCCGTCGTCTGCCGCCGCGTGCACGTCGAGCTCCCTGGGCACCGGACCCTCCTGAAGAGCGGGGACGTCCAAGACCGAGTACCGCTCGCGCCCGGTGAGACCGAGCGAGTCTGCCGACTCGCCCTCCCGGAACTGCAGCGGGAGGATCCCCATCCCGATCAGGTTCGACCGGTGGATGCGCTCGTAGCTCTGCGCGATCACCGCACGCACGCCGAGCAGGAGCGGACCCTTGGCCGCCCAGTCACGGCTGGAGCCCGAGCCGTACTACTTGCCGGCAAGCACCACGAGCGGCACGCCCTCGGAGCGGTACCGCTCCGAGGCGTCGAAGATGGAGGTCTGCTCCTCGTCGGGGAGGTGGACCGTCACCCCGCCCTCGACGCCCGGGACCAGCTGGTTGCGGAGGCGGACGTTCGCGAAGGTGCCCCGCACCATCACCTCGTGGTTGCCGCGGCGTGCGCCGTAGGAGTTGAAGTCCTGGCGATCGACGCCGTGGGCGGTCAGGTACTCGCCAGCTGGAGATGTGGGCCGGATCGAACCCGCTGGAGAGATGTGGTCAGTGGTCACGCTGTCGCCGAGCATCACGAGCACCCGCGCGTCGCCGATGTCGGTGAGCGGTGCAGGCTCCACGCCCATCCCCTCGAAGTACGGGGGGTGGAGCACATAAGTGGAGCCGTCCTTCCACTCGAAGGTCCGGCCGCCGCTCACCTCCATCGCTCCCCATCGCGCGCCCCCTTCGAACACCGAGGAGTACCGTTCACGGAACTCGTCGGACGTGAGCGACGCGCGAATGGCGTCGGCGACCGCCTGACCGGAGGGCCACAGCTCGGACAGCATGACCGACCTGCCCTCCTGGTCCGTGCCGATCGGGTCCACCGTGAGATCGGTGTCCATCGTCCCGGCGATGGCGTAGGCCACCACCAGCGGAGGCGACGCGAGGTAGTTCATGCGGACGTCGGGATGGATGCGTCCTTCGAAATTGCGGTTGCCCGACAGGATCGCGACCACCGAGAGGTCGTCGGCCTGGACGGCCTCGGAGATGCCCGGCAGGAGAGGTCCCGAGTTTCCGATGCAGGTCGTGCAGCCGAACCCGACGAGGTAGAACCCGAGCTTCTCGAGTGGCTCGACGAGCCCGGCCCGCTCCAGGTAGTCCATCACCACGCGTGAGCCCGGAGCGATCGACGTCTTCACCCACGGCCTCGTGGCGAGCCCCCGAGCGACTGCCTCCCGTGCCACCAGTCCTGCCGCGACGAGCACCTGCGGATTGGAAGTGTTCGTGCAGCTCGTGATCGCGGCGATGACGACGTCGCCGTCGGTCAACGGTCGAGGCGGAGCAGCCGCGTCGTCCCCGCCTCCGTCGTCCCCTGCCGCGCGCCGGAGGTCGCGCCCGAGGGAGGCGCGGAACGCCTCGCCTGCCCCCGACAGCGAGACGCGGTCCTGGGGGCGCGCCGGGCCAGCCAGGCTCGGCACGACCGAGGCGAGGTCGAGGTCGACGATCTCGGTGTAGGCGGCGTCCGGCGCCGAGGGGTCGTGCCAGAGACCTTGCTCCTTCGCGTAGGCCTCGACGAGGGCGAGGTGGTCCTCGCTCCGGCCCGTGAACCGCAGGTAGTCGATCGTCGCCTGGTCGACCGGGAAGACGGTGCACGTCGCGCCGTACTCGGGCGACATGTTGCCGATGGTGGCGCGGTTCTCGACCG
>JBOGGB010000050.1:0-9039 GCA_050743605.1 Acidimicrobiales bacterium | reverse complement strand
GTGGCGGCGTACTGCGAGCGGGCGCAGGCGGCCGGCGTGGTCGAGCTCGCGCTCACCGAGCACCTCTTCCGCTTCGTGCAGGCCGACCAGCTGCTCGCCGGCTATCCCTTCGACGTCCTCCTCGGCTCGGTCCACTGGGTCGGCGGGTGGCGCTTCGACGACCTTGACGACGCCCTCTCGATGGCCGAGTGGTCGGCCCGGGACGTCGACGCCTGCTGGGACGCGTACGCCGAGGCGTTCGCGGAGCTCGCGTCCACCCGCACCTGCGACGTCCTGGCGCATCCCGACCTCGTGAAAGTCTCCGCTCGCAGGCCCGAGCACCCGCAGGAGTGGTGGGAGCGGCTCGCGGACGCCGCCGCGCAGAGCGGGATGGCGGCCGAGGTGTCGTCGGCCGGGTGGCGGAAGCCTGCTGGCGAGCAGTACCCGGCCGAGGGGCTGCTCGCCCGTCTGGCCGCGCGCGGGGTGCCCTTCACCACGGCGTCCGACGCGCACCACCTCTCCCACGTGGCCGACCGGGTGGCAGAGCTCTCCGAGCTGCTCCGGGCGACCGGAGTCGACCGCCTGACCGGCTTCCGCAGGCGCCAGGCGCACACGCTGCTGCTCCCCGATCCGGCGAGCCCCGATCCGGCGAGCCCCGATCCGGCGAGCCCCCGGCGACCGACGTGACCACGCCGACCGAGCTCGCGCTCTCCCACACCGACCTCACGCCCTCGGAGCTCGCCCACCTCCAGCGGCTCCTCGGGTCGTGGTCGGTGCTGGCCGACCTTTCCTTCTCCGATCTCCTGCTCGTCGTGGCGACCTCCGAGGTCCCCGGTGCGGAGCCCGAGCTCGTCGTGATCGGACAGATCCGGCCGAACAACCGGCCGACGATGCTCGAACAGGACCTGGTCGGACAGACGGTGCTCAGGAGCTCGTGGTCGCTCTCCGCCGCGGCGCTCGAGCGTGCAGAGGTCGTGCGCGGCGCGGTGCACCACCCGCTCATCGGGGAGTCGGTCCCGGTCGAGAACGTCCCCGTACGCTTCGGCAACAGGGTGGTCGCGGTGATGGTGCGCGTGTACTCGCGCGCCGTCGCGACGCCGCACAGCATGTACGAGAAGAACTATTTCGCCGTCTTCGGCCGGTTGGTGAACATGATCGCCGAGGCGGAGTTCCCGTTCACCGAAGAGGATGTCGGGACCGAGGAGACGCCGAGGGTCGGTGACGGTTTCGTCCTCGTGGACGGCGAGGGCCGAATCGAATTCGCGTCGCCCAATGCGATCAACGCGCTCCACCGCATGGGCGTCCATTCCACGCCCGACGGTCACAAGTTCACAGAGCTCGGGGTAGAGGCGTCCGCAGTCCTGTGGGCCCTCGCCACCTGCCATCCGGTCGTCGAGGAGGTGGAGCGTCGCCCGGACGTGATCGTGCTCGTGCAGTGCATCCCGCTCCTCGAGCGCCACGCCGCAACCGGCGCGGTGGTCCTTATGCGCGACGTCACCGACGTGCGACGGCTCGACCGGTTGCTGCTCTCGAAGGACGCCGCGATCCGCGAGGTGCACCACCGCGTGAAGAACAACCTCCAGACGATCTCCTCGCTGCTCAGCCTCCAGGCGCGCCGGCTGTCGTCGGATGACGGCAAGGCAGCACTCCACGAAGCCGAGCGCCGGGTGCGCTCCATCGCCGTCGTGCACGAGATCTTGTCACGGGACCCGAGCGACCAGGTGCCCTTCGACGAGATCATCACCTCGCTCGTGCGGATGGCGGAGGACTCGGTCGTGTCGCATCACGCGGTCGAGATCACCGTGGAGGGCGGTCTCGGCGAAGTCACCGCCGACATCGCGACGCCGCTCGCGGTCGCGATCGCCGAGATCCTCCAGAACGCCGTGGAGCACGCCTTCGCGGGGGCCAGCGGCGTCGCAGGGCCCGTCGGCTCGGTGGGTGGCGACCGCCGGGTCGGGCACGTGCGGGTCGCCCTCGGGCGCGAGGGCGGGGAGCTCGAGATCGCCGTGCGCGACGACGGCAAGGGCCTCGAGCCGGGATTCGACATCGAGCGCACCGCGAGCCTCGGGCTGTCGATCGTGCGGGACCTCATCGTGAGCCAGCTCGGCGGCTCGATCACGATGGGTGGTTCGCCGGGCGAGGGCACGGTCGTGGCGATCAAGCTCCCCCCGTCGCCCCGCTGAGGAGCATTCGCCTGGAACCGCTGCGGGGCCGCGAGGGGCGCCGCGGTCAGCGCCGGATGGAGAGCGGCGCGGTGGTCCCGGAGCCGGCGGTGCTGCGGCGGGCTGCGAGCCACGCCCGGCGGAGCTTTCGCCGCTCCTCTTCGGAGGTGCCGCCCCAGACTCCCGACTCCTGGTTCGTGGCCAGGGCGAAGTCCAAGCAGGGCTCCTGGGCCTCACACGAGCGGCACACTCGCTTGGCGGCTTCGATCTGCTCGACCGCCGGACCGGTGGTCCCGACGGGGAAGAAGAGGTCGGGCTCGGTGTTCCTGCACGCCGCCACGCGGCGCCAGTCGCCCGAGTCCCAGTCGACCGTCCGGTTCCACATCAGTGCCATGCGTGCGGTCCTCCGGTTGTGAACCAATTCACATATCGGCCCGAAACACATGCAGCTGTGGAATTGGTGTCTTCAAGCAGTATAAGCAAGCGTCCCGGAATTGCAAGGAGGAGCGGGTGACCGCCATATTCGCCCACCGGGGATGCCACGGCGTGCCTGCACCCCGCCCCAACACGGTCCCGGCGTTCCGCGCGGCACGCCTGTCGGGGGCGGACGGCGTGGAGCTCGACGTCCGTTCGACGGCGGACGGGGAGATCGCGGTACTCCACGATCGGGCGATACCCGGTGTCGGCGACGTCACAAACGTCGCCTCCGCCGACCTGCCAGAAGACGTCCCCCTTCTCCAGGCCGCGCTCAGCGCGTGCGCGGGGCTCCGGGTCAACGTCGAGCTCAAGGGCGGCCCACGAGACGCGGTGCCCGTCGCCGAGCTGCTGGTGGAGGGGGAGGGCGATCGGCGTGCGCTGCGGGCCGGCGTGCTCGTCTCGTCGTTCGACCCCGCCTGCCTCGCCGCCGTGCGCGACGTGGCGCCGGAGCTGCCTTGCGGCCTCCTCGTCGACTGGCGAAAGGACGCGCTCGCAGCGCTCCAGCATGCCGCCGACCTCGGCTGCGCGACCCTGCACCCCTTCGTGGCGCAGGTCGACGCCGAGTTGGCCGCAGCGGCACGAGGGCGCGGGATCGGGCTCCACGTCTGGACCGTGAACTCCGATGCCGACATCGCCGCGATGGGGAGCCTCGGGGCCCAGGCGATCATCACGGACAGGGTTGCCGCGGCAATCGGGATCCTCCGGCCGGCGGGCGCCGCCGCCGGCCGCGGGGAGCCGGGCGTCGGGTCCCCCGCGAGGAATGGCGGGGAGCGCGCGGGGTAGTGGACAATGCGGCCATGCACGTCGTCGTCTGCGTGAAACAGATCCCCGACCCGGCAATGCCGAGCTCGCTCGAAGAGGGCACCCACACGCTGGACCGGTCGGGAAAGCTCATCATGGACGACTCCGACTCCTACGGGGTCGAGATGGCGCTGCAGCTCGCGGGGAACGTCGAGGGGAGCGAGGTGACCCTCGTGTCGATGGCGCCGGGTGGCGAGACCTCGGGTCTGCGCACGGCGCTCGCGATGGGTGCCGCGAGGGCGTTCCTCGTGAGTGACGACGCGCTCTCGGGGTCCGACGCGCTGTCCACTGCCAAGGTCCTCGCCGCTGCAGTCCGCCGCGCCGAGCCGGACCTCGTGGTCGCGGCGACCGATTCCACCGACGGCTACACCGGGACCCTCCCCGTCCAGCTCGCCGAGCTGCTCGGCATGCCCTCGCTGACCTTCGCCAAGAGCGTGTCCACCGACGGCGCGACGCTGAAGGCGGAGCGGCAGACCGAGGCAGGCTACGACGAGGTCGAGTGCCCGCTGCCTGCGGTGGTGACGGTGACCGCGGGGGTCGTCGAACCGAGGTACCCCTCCTTCAAGGGGATCATGGCGGCGAAGTCGAAGCCGGTCGACGTGCTCTCCCTCGCAGACCTCGGCCTCGAGGAGAGCCAGGTCGGGGGTGCAGGCGCGCGCCAGGAGGTCGTCGACGTCGCCGCCGCCGAGGCGCGCGAGGGCGGCGAGATCGTGGTGGACGAGGGTGACGGCGCGCAGCGCGTGGTCGCCTTCCTCGAGCAGCTGAAGGTGATCTGACATGGACAGGCTGTGGGTGCTCGCGGAGAGCAGCGAGCAGGGTCCGACGCCGCTGACCCTCGAGCTCCTCACCAAGGCACGCACGCTCGCGTCGAGCGTCGAGGCCATCGCCTGGGGGCCGGGTACCGCCTCGGTCGCCGCCACGCTCGGTGAGCACGGCGCGTCGCGGGTCTACGACGTCGGCGACCTCGACGGCCGGCTGCCCGGAGCGCCGGTGGCGGCCGCGATGACCGCCTTGATGGGGAACGGCGAGCGGCCCGACGCCGTCCTGTTCCCCGCCTCCTACGACGGGCGCGACGTGGCAGGGAGGTTGTCGGCCCGGCTCGACCTCCCAGTCCTCACGAACGTCACCGGGCTTGCCGAGCGCGACGGCTCGCTCCTCGCCGAGCACCAGATCTTCGGTGGGACCAAGGTCGTGCACGCGCGCTTCACCGGAGATGGCCCGGGCATCTTCGTCGTGCGCGCCAAGTCGTTCGCCGCCGAGCCCGCAGGAGGCGGAGCGGCCGAGCTGGTCGCCGCTCCGGCCGGCGACGTGGGCCCGACGGCGGGCGCGAAGATCTTGCAGCGTCACGTCGAGGAGGCGACCGGCCCGAAGCTCGACGAGGCGGAGGTCGTGATCTCGGGTGGGCGCGGGCTCGGCTCGGCAGACGCCTTCGCGCTGATCGAAGAGCTCGCCCGGCTGCTGCACGGCGCGGCGGGGGCCAGCCGGGCGATCGTGGACGCCGGTTGGGTGCCCTACGCGCACCAGGTCGGCCAGACCGGCAAGACGGTGAAGCCGACTGTCTACGTCGCCTGTGGGATCTCGGGCGCGACCCAGCACCTCGTCGGCATGAAGGGCTCGAAGCACATCGTCGCGATCAACAAGGACCGAGAGGCCCCGATCTTCGCGGTGTCCGACCTCGGGATCGTTGGCGACGTGCACAAGGTGCTGCCCGCGCTGATCGAGGCGCTCAAGTCGCGGTCCTGACGCGCGCGCGGGACCGAATGCCCCGCGCGCTCGGTGTGGAGCCGCCGCCCGCCGGGGTACATCTGTCCATAGGACACCCGAGGGCGATCTTGCGACACGAAGGAGGCCACCATGCGGAACAGGTGGGCTGAGCGAGCCAGCCGAGCCGGCGGTTCGGGTACCGGAGAAGAGCCGTGGGGTCTCCTGCGGCGCCCGAAGGCGACGCTCAGGCGCTTCACGGCCCGCCGTCACAGGTCGCCCGCCGCCCCGGCTGCGGTCGAGCCCGCAGCCGGATCCTCTCCGGTCCCCACAGGCCCCGGGGCGGTCATGGCGTCGCCGAGCGCTGCAGCGCCGGCCCACCTGGCCCCCCGCCTCCTCGCGACACGGGTCGCACGGGAGGTCTCCAAGCTGGTGGGCGACCTCGGAGCGACCCGCGGCGAGGTCGCGCACGCGTTGGAGAAGGCGGGCGTGCGTGCCGCTCCCGGCGACCCCGCAAGGTCCCCCGTCGGCCTTTATCTCGGTGCGGTGGTCGGCGCGGACCCGAGTGTGACGACCGTCGCGATCGAAGGCGCTTCGGTGGTGGTCGAGCTCCGGGCCCGGGTGCGAGCCGTGGTCACCGTGCCGCTGCCGGCAGTCGTGCACGACTTCACGGTCGCCTTCGACGCGCGGTGCTATCCCGCGCTGCTCAGCGCTGACCGGCCCGGACGCGCGGCTCAGACGAGCGGCCAGGGGTAGTGCCGGCGGCTGCCGGGCGCCGGCAGTCGCCCCGCCCGTACGAGCGCCCGTGCCCGGGAGTAGAGCGCGCCGATCTCTTCGTCGTCGAGGAGCCCCTCCAACTCGAGGGGAGGCGGCTCGTCGAGAAGCCGCGTGAGGGAGTCGCGAACCGCGCCGTCGAGGCGATCACCTGCGAAGTCCCAGATGACGGTTCGCAGCTTCGGCTCGGTGTGGAACGTCAGGCCGTGGTCGATGGCCCACAGCCGATCTTCGGAGACCAGGACGTGGCCGCTCTTGCGATCGGCGTTGTTCGACACGATGTCGAACGCCGCGAGCCGGCGAAGCTCGGGATGCCAGCGCGGGTCGTCCCGCAGCGTGAAGTAGTGGGAGACGCCGTCCTCGTCGACGACGCGCTGGAGCGAGCCTTCCCCGAAGGGCGCGTCCTTGCGCAGGACGGTCTCTGGGACGAAGCCCCATCCGAGCCAGTCAGAAAGGACGCAGGCTGCCACCTCGCGGCGGTGCAGCCCACCGGCGAAGTCCCACAGCTCCCGCTCTCCGGCGAGCGGCTTGTAGACGGCGAGCAGCTCGGTCCCTTCGGTCGCGCAGGTCACGAGCAGGGTCACGTTCGAGCTGCCCGCGATCCGACCGTGCACCTCGATGGCGCCCCGCTCGAGCACGTCAGACGTGGCGGTCCCGCTCACGTCGCCGGAGGACGGTGACCGTTCGTGCGAGGGCAGTCGTGGCCCGAGGGGTCGAGCGGGAACCCACAGAGAGGGCACGGCGGCCGTCCCGCCTCGGCCAGGCTGGTCGCGCGGATGGCGAACGCGGCCGCCTGCTCCCTCGTGATCGCGACGCGCGCGACCCCGCCACCTTCGCCCGCCTCCTCCACGATCACGACGAGCCGGTCGACATCTTCGTCGTAGGAGACCCCGATCGTGCCCACCACCCAGTCGGGCTCCACGTCGACGTCGAAGTCGAGGGCGTCGGGGAGGTGGTCCGGTCGTCCGAGCTGGCGGACCATGCGCCCGAGGTAGGTGGCAAGGACCACGACCTGCTGCTTCTCCACCTTCACCGTCGCGTGCACGCTCCCCTCGGAGAAGTGCAGCAGGAACAGCCGATGCCCGGCCGGACCGCTGGCGCCCACCGAGAACACCTCTGGGGCATCCAGGTCCATGTCGCCGTTCACCCGTGCACCAGCCCTCGAGCCGAGGCGTTCACGCAGATGACGCGCGGGCCCTCGAGCCCGTAGCGCACCGCCGAGATCGAGCACGTCGAGATGGTGATCCGCTGGAACAGGTCGAGCGGGACTCCCGCTGCGGACGCGACGATCGCGCGGATGGGGTCCGCGTGCGACAACGCCACGATCGCCTGGCCGGGATGTGCACGGACGAGGCGCCCGATCGCGTCCTGCGTCCTGGCGACGAGCTCCGTGAAGGACTCGCCTCCGGGGAATGCGAAGCCAGACGGCCACCGCTGGACCGCGCCCCACTCGCGCCGGAGAGCGGCTCGCTTCAGCGAGACCCCCGTCCAGTCACCGATGTCCAGCTCGAGGAGCCCCCGCTCGGTGCGCACGCGCACCCCGAGGGCACGTGCGAGCGGTGCCGCGGTCTCTCGCGCACGCTCGAGCGGGGACGCATAGACCGCAACCGGCCGGGGGTCGAGGGCGGCGACGGCCGAGGCGACCTCTTCGGCCTGGCTGCGCCCCTCGGCCGACAGGTGCAGGCCGGGAGCGCGGCCGGGGAGCACCTTGCCGGTGGTGGGCGTCGTGCCGTGCCGGACGAGCAGCACCGTCGTGGACTGGGAATGGCGCATGGACGATGATCGTATGCTCGCAATCGGTGACGTCAGACCCCCTCGGGAGGCTCTCGGGAGCGGTCGTGGCCTGTCGTCGCTGCCCGCGGCTCGTCGCCTGGCGTGAGCAGGTCCCGCCCCGAGCCGCGTTCCGGGGAGAGGCCTACTGGCGCAAGCCGGTGCCCGGCTTCGGCGATCCTGACGCGACGGTCGTCGTGGTGGGGCTCGCCCCCGCCGCGCACGGGGCGAACCGCACGGGTCGGATGTTCACCGGCGATCGCTCCGGGGACTGGCTCTACCGGTCGATGTGGCGCGCCGGGTTCGCCAACAAGCCCGACAGCAACGCCGCGGACGACGGGCTCGAGCTCGCCGGGGCGTGGGTCACCGCGTCGGTCCGCTGCGCGCCTCCTGCGAACAAGCCCACTCCCGCCGAGCGAGCGGCCTGCCTCGGGTACCTGCGCGACGAGCTCTCGCTCCTGGTGCGCACGCGCGTGATCGTGGCGCTCGGCGGGCTGGCCTGCGACACCGTCTCCACGCTGTACGGGCTGTCCCCCAAGACGAGGTTCGGCCACCTCGTCGAGCGCGTGCTCCCCGACTCGAGGGTGCTCGTCTGCTCCTTTCACCCGAGCCAGCAGAACACGTTCACGGGCAGGCTCACCGAGCCGATGCTCGACGCCGTCTTCGAGCGTGCCCGTGCGCTCTCCGATGGCGATCAGGCAGGCTGAGGGGAGGGCAGGCGCCCGGGCATTGGGACCGCGGTCGCCGGCCATCTCTTCCGGCTGACCCGGCTCAGGCGGTGCATGAGGGCGATCGCACCGGGGTCGTCCTCGCCGGGCCGCACCTCGACCGCGCCGTCGGCGACCATCGACGAGAAGAGCTCCTGGCCGCGGGCGGTGCGGACCACGGTGAGGGTCCAGTCGTTGAACGCGCCGATGCCGCCGGTCGAGATGTCGGCGTGCTCTGCCGCGAAGTCGGGGCACGACATGCAGCCCTCGCGCGTCCAGCCGTGCGCCTCCTTGAGCGGGATCTCGTGGTACTCGCCGTTGCGCATCCAGACCTGGAAGACGCCCTTGATGTTCATCTTGGCGATGTCCTCGCGCCGGAGGTCGTAGCGCGCTTCGAAGAGCTCGGGGAAGATCGCGTCGTCGAACGTCTTCGAGCACATGAGCCCGATCGACAGCGCGAAGCGTCGCGCGACCTTGCCCGCCTTTCGTGCCGCCATCATCGGGGGCGCAGAGGCCTGGCAGCCCATGCCGACGAGGGCGATCCGCTCGCTGCCGCCCTCGATCGCCTCTGCGTAGGCGAGCGGGTTTGCGCTGTAGGTGTAGCGCGAGCCGGACGTGGCGAGCACGCCCGCCCGGTCACGGACGACTGCGGGGATGGCCTTCCAGGA
>JBOGGB010000049.1:0-1726 GCA_050743605.1 Acidimicrobiales bacterium | reverse complement strand
GTTCCAGTGCGCGAACGCGGCGCTTTACGGGGTGCTGTTCGGGCGGCGTCAGGAGATCGTCGGCAAGCAAGGGGAGGCGGCGGCCTGGAGCGTCAGTGCGGGGACAGGCGAGGGCGTTCCGGCGGGGACGGGTGAGGGCGTTCCGGCGGGGACAGGTGAGGGCTGCGTCTCGGCCGATCGGAGGACGGGCCGACGCGAAGCGGCCGATCGTGAGAAGCTGTCATCCAGCGACGAACCAGGTAGATCGGGGGCACGATGACCTACGCCGGTGACCGGGTGATTCTTGACGCCGATAGTCACGTCATGGAGTTGGCGGACTTCCTGGACGACTTCATGGATCCTGACCACAAAGACCGGCTCCGGCGCCAGGGGATGGAGGCGCTCCGTCCCGTGCTGGAGCACGCCAGCCGCGAGGCGGAGCGGCGCCGCTCTGACACCGCCGTCGCGGAAAGGGCCGAAGAGCAACTCATGCACGACAAAGGTTGGTTGGCCATGGGGGGCTTCGATCCCGCGGAGCGCAGCCGCGCCTTGGACCTACTCGGCTTCGAGGGCCAGTTGGTCTTCGCCACTTTCGCCACCGCCATGTTCGGCCTGCCGCGCAACATCCACCGTTACCAAGACCAGGCAGAACTGGCCCGTGACCTCGACCTCCTCTATGCCGGCTGCCGGGCCCAGAACAAGGCCATGGCCAGGTTCTGCGCCGATGACCGCCGATTGCTCCCGGTGGGTTTCACCTCTCTTGTGGATCCTGCCCGAGCGATCGATGTCGCCGACCAGGCCATCGCCGACGGGTGCTCGGCGATCATGGTCCCATCCACGGCAGCCGGAGACCGATCTCCTACCCATCCGGACCTCGACGGCTTCTGGGGCCTGCTGGAGAAGAGCGACATCCCCTTCGTCCTGCACGTGGGAGGCGGCGGGCGGCTCCTCGACCGGGCCTTCCACAACAACGACATGCCGGTCACCGATCACCTGGGCGGCGGCGAGAACATCCGCTCCAAGGACTACCTGGCCATCTACCACTCCCCGGCGCTGTTCCTCGGGACGCTCGTCCTCGACGGCCTGTTCGACCGTTTCCCGAAGCTGCGCGGGGGCTGCATTGAGCAAGGCGCCAGCTGGGTGGTCTCCTGGATGCGCCACCTCGACTACGCCCAGCGGGCATTTCGTCGCACCGAGGAGCCGCTGCAGCGCCTGGCGGGGAAGCCTTCGGAGTACGTTCACCGGCACCTCAAGTTCACGCCTTTCGCGGGCGAGCCGGTGGGCTGGATGATCGAGCAGGCCGGTGGAGACCTGTTCATGTTCTCCACGGACTACCCCCATCCCGAGGGAGGTCGCGACCCCCTGGCCAAGTTCGAGATGGAGCTCGAGGGGGTGGGCGCCGAAGGCCGGGAGCGTTTTTACCACGGCAACATGGCCGAACTACTTTCGGCCCCGAGCGCTGGCTAGGCAATCAGGGAATCGTCGTCGTCGACCACCAACGGCGTCGCGATCCAACAGGTTGCCGTTCCCGGAGGTACTGCTCACCTGCTCGACGAGCTGTTCATTCCTTGGGCTTGACCGCCCGGACGATCGCGGAGTGCATTCCGGGGGCAGCTTCGTGGGAGAAGGTGACCTCGGCGCCGACGAACCCGGCCGCAGCCAGGCCGTCCAGGTACTCGCTCTTGGACAGCGCTCCGGCGATGCAGCCCACGTAAGAGCCCCGCGCGGCCCGGTCGGCCGCGCTCAG
>JBOGGB010000048.1:0-2500 GCA_050743605.1 Acidimicrobiales bacterium | reverse complement strand
GCCGCGAGCCGGCGAGCGACGGCGATCGCTGGCGAGCTGCGACGGTCGTCGGTCCCGGCCTTGAAGGTCAGCCCCCACACCCCGACGGTCCGTCCCGAGATGTCGCCGCCGGAGATCTCCTGCACCTTTCGGACGACCCGTTCGCGCGCGTCGTCGTTCGCGGCGATCGCAGCGCGCAATAGGGCGAAGTCGTACCCCACGTCCTCACCGATTCGCAGGAGCGCGGCGGTGTCCTTCGGAAGGCACGATCCTCCCCAGCCGGGACCGGGCCTCAGGAAATCGAACCCGATCCTACGGTCGTAACCGAGTCCAAGGACGACGTCGCGCACGTCCGCGCCGAGCGGGTCGCACAGTGCGGCGAGCCCGTTCACGAAGCTCAGCTTCATCGCGAGAAACGCGTTGGACGCGTACTTGATGGTCTCGGCCGTCACCGTGTCGGTGACGATGAGAGGGGCGCCAGTTCCTGAGAACAGCTCACCGACCCGGCGCGCCGCACGACGGTCACCTGCGCCGACGACGACCCGGTCGGGGTGGAGGCTGTCGCGCACCGCGCTGCCCTCTCGGAGGAACTCGGGGTTCGACACGACCGTCGCGCCGGTGATCCGCTCCACCTCCAGCGCGGTCCCAACGGGCACCGTGGACTTGTTCACGACGATCGCCCCCGGTGCGAGCGACCCGGCGATCTCGCCGGCCACACCCTCCACGTAGGAAAGATCCGTCGAGCCGTCGTCACGTTCAGGCGTCGCCACGCACAAGAAGACGAACTGCGCTGTGCGCGCGGCTTCCGAGGCGTGGCGCACGAAGCGGAGCTTCCCTTGCGCCACGACCGCTGCGAGCAGGTCGGCGAGGCCGTCCTCGACGATCGGGACCCTTCCCGACAGAAGCGCATCGAGACGGGAGTCGTCCTGCTCGGCGCAGACGACGGTGTGACCGAGGCTCGCCAGCACCGCCGCCGTGGGGAGCCCGACGTACCCGGCTCCGAGCACGGCGACCCGAGCGCCGTCGCTCACGCGAGGAGATCCACGAGCCGTGCGAGGCCGTCGTGCCACTCGGGGAGCAACGGCATCCCGCCGAGCCGAAGCGCCGCGTTGTCGAGCACCGAGTTGGCGGGACGCGGCGCAAGATAGCGGGAAGGATCGAGATCGGCGGTCGAGATCGGCTCGACGCGACCGGCGTCGTGCCCGGCTGCCTCGAGGACCGCGCGGACGAAGTCGAACCAGGTGGTCGTCCCGGCGTTCGTCACGTGGTAGATGCCCGGGCGGCGGTCAAGACCGAGCGTCACGATCGCCGATGCGAGGTCTGCGGTGAAGGTCGGAGAACCCCGCTGGTCGTCGACGAACCGCAGTGGGCCGTCACCGGCAGCCAGGCGGAGCGCGGTCTTCACCATGTTCTTCCCCGACGCCCCGCACACCCACGACGTGCGCACCACGGTCGCCTCCGGAGGGCACTCGAGCTCGCCTCCGAGCTTGCTGCGGCCGTACACCGAGAGGGGGTTCGGCTGGTCCCACTCGACGTAGGGGCGCGTGGAGCTGCCGTCGAAGACGTAGTCCGTGGACACGTACACGAGGTGCGCGCCGACCCTCTCCGCGGCTTCGGCGACGTGGCGCGTTCCGAGTGCGTTCACCTCTAGGGCACGATCGGGATCGGCCTCGCACGCGTCGACCGCGGTCCAGGCGGCGGCGTGCACCACCACGTCGGGCCGGAGCGCGAGGACGGCCTCGAGCACCGCCACCCGGTCCTCGACCGGGAGCGACGCGTGGTCGGCTCCGTCGACGTCGACCCCCGCGCCCTTGCCCTCCGGACCGAGCAGGGCCCGGCGCCTGCCGGCGGGAGGCACCGCCCCGCCGAGCGCGGCCACCAGGTCCGAGCCAAGCTGCCCCCCCGCCCCGGTGACGAGGACCCGCACGGTCAACGCGACCAGGCGGACTCGACGACCGGCGCCCTGTCCCGCAGTGGCTCCCACCACAGCCGGTTCGCCGCGTACCACTCCACGGTGCCCGAGATCCCCTCGTCGAAATCGACGAGAGGACGCCAGCCGAGCTCAGTCCGGATCTTCGTGGTGTCGAGCAGGTAGCGGCGGTCGTGACCGGGCCGGTCCGGCACGATCTCCTTCAGGGAGGCAGGCTTGTTGAGGCAGGTGAGGACCGCGTCGGCGATCTGCTCGATGGTGGCCTCGACCCCGCTGCCCACGTGGTAGGTCTCGCCGATCCGCCCGTGCTGGAGCACCGCGTCGATCGCCCGGCAGTGGTCCAGCACGTGGAGCCACTCCCTGCGGTTCTGGGTCGAGGCGTACATCGGCAACGCCTGGTCGTCGAGCGCCAGAGTCGCAAAGAGCGGGATCACCTTCTCGGGGAACTGGTAGGGGCCGTAGTTGTTCGAGCAGTTGGTGATGGTGACGGGAACCTCGAAGGTCTCCGAGTACGCGCGCACGGCGTGGTCCGCCCCGGCCTTCGAGGCGTTATAGGGCGTGCGCGGGCGGTAGGGGCTGTCCTCTTTGAAC
>JBOGGB010000047.1:0-3632 GCA_050743605.1 Acidimicrobiales bacterium | reverse complement strand
TGGACCTGATCAGTTGGAGAAGGACCGCGTGCTCTTCCACGGAGGCTTGGGCGCGCCCCGGGACCTGACTGAAGGTGGATCTGCGCAAGAGGTCCATTCGTTGCCATTCGCGCTCGAGCAGGGCATGGAGGTGGAGGTTGGGACAGCGATTGCACAGGACGACGTGGAACTCATGGTTCAACTGGGTGAACCCGAGCGGGTCGAACGCCTCGAGGCTTGCGCGGAGCCTGTCGTTGACGGCACCAGCGTGCGCCAACGCCCGTTCGTCCAGGTAGGGCGCAGATTGCGCGGTGGCATAGCCTTCGATGAGCGCGAGGGCCTCCATGGCGCTCTGGTACTGGTCGAAGTCGATCGACGCGACCTGCGCCCCCACGTTCTGGGTGAAGACGACCCACCCTTCGGCTTCCAGCCGGCGCACGGCTTCTCGGACCGGGACCGCGCTGACCGAGAGATCGCGGGCGAGCTGGTCCAAGACGAGTCGCACACCCGGCCCGTAGGTGCCGTCGAGCACGCGTTCCTTGATCGACTCGTAGGCGAACTGCACTTTCGACGACGTTCGCGCCGCTTGAACCATCGGGTGCGTCCTTTCCTCGGCCGCCCCTCTCGAACGCCCTGGGTGGTGAAGCCCTGCAGGCCGCGGAAGGCGACCCGGCAGCCGTATGGAGCTGTCCCCAGGGAGAATCGTATCGGATCCCCGGCTGACCTGGAGTGACGGGAGGAGAGCTCGCGCCGATTTCCGCTTGCAACGCGATGGGCTCATCCTTACAATATCGACTGTCATATATGATTACGCCGGGTCTGGGGGGGTCTTGCTGACGCTCAGCGACATCATCGTCCGCGACGGGCTCGTACGCGTGTGTCACAGGCGTACGCGCATGCTGCAGGGCCGGCGATGCCTGGTCCGCCCCAGGGTTCCGACTCACGGGCCCAGGGGTTGCTCCGCCAGTCCGTCGAGGTGCCGAGCGCGTCGAGGGCTCGGACCGTCGGTGGACATGCGCTCGGCAGGGTGGGGTTCTGATCCTTGGACCTTGCCGCCTGGACATCGCCGCTGGACCCGGCGCGGGGAGGGGACGATTGGCACGTGAAGAGCACGCGAACGAACAGCACGCGAACGAATAGAACCCGAAGAAAAGGAGAGGTGAACATGCGTCATCGTTGGTCGGGGGTGCTCAGGCCCGCAGCCTTCGTCGCCGGAGCGCTCGGACTGGTGCTCGGCACCATGGGGGCCGGCGCGGGGCTATCCGGTGCAACCCCTCAGTTCCAGTCCCCGTACAAGTACGCGACATATGTCGGAGGACACGGGAAGGCGAATATGAAGCTCTCACCCGTCACCATCGGCGTCGTGAACCAGCGGACATCCACGAACTCGCCGGTACCCCAGTGGACAACAGGTGTGAAGGTCGCTGTGGACTACGTCAACGAGCAGGCCGGGGGAGTGGACGGCCATCCTCTCAAGGCGATTTACTGCGCAGTCCCGACAACCGTCGCCGCCGCGGAGAGCTGCGGCCAGCAGTTCGCCGACAACAGCCAGATCGACACGGTGGACGCAGGCGTGCTTTCGATCGGGACAACAGCGCTCGTCGACGCCCTGGCGCCCACGAAGAAGCCGATCCTCGCTGGACTGGCACTGACCACAGTGCTCCCCAAGGTGCACAACGCCTTCGTCCTCGACGGGACCGCATGGTCGGTCAACATCCCGATCGCGACCCTGGCAAAGCAGACCCTGCACGTGAAGAGCGCGTCGATGATCTACGGGTCGAACACACCGATCGGAGCTCACATCGCCACGCTCGTGAAGGACGCATTCAAGTTCGAGGGTATCAGCAAGATCTACACGGTCGGCTACACAACGCACACGCCCAACCTGACCGAGCCGATCGAAGCGGCGCACGTGGCGACAACCACACTCTTCATCGCCGAGAGCGCGGGTGGTCACACATGCTCGGACACCTACCAGGCTCTGAAGACCCTGGGTATCGTCACAAAGGTGAAGGTGATCGTGAGCGTGACCTGTGACACGCCCACAGTCGCGAAGGCCGATGGCGGGCAGCTGCCGCACGACTGGTACTACCTGTCTGCGAACCCGCTGCCGGGCTCGCCGACAAAGGCTGTGGGTGCCGCGGAGACGGTGTTCAAGAAGTACGGCAAGGCGGCAGGAGGAAAGACAGCCTGGCAGACCGATGCGTTCGGCCAGATCTTGACGAACGTGAAGTTCGACAACGAGATCCTGAAGTCCGGTAACAAGATCACTCCGGCGGCGGTGGCTGCGAAGGCGAGGGCCTTCAAGGGACCAATGGCGAACGGGCCGGCGACCGAGAGCTGCGGCAGCCTCGCGGGGTTCCCCGCAGTGTGCGGCTCGGAGGCCAGCTTCTTCGAGAACACCGCCCCGGGGGTGATGAAGCCGATCGCGTACGGCGTAGGCATGCCGAAGGGGTTCAAGGTGTGAGGTGACCGGCTGAGCGCTTCCAGTTAGCCCCGCCCGTCGGCCGCAGCGTCCCTTCCCCTCAGGGATGGCTGCGGCTGACGGCGCGCAGTGGTGTGGTTCAATCGTCGAAGACGAGCACGCCTCGGAGGTTCAGGCCGGAGCGCATGTCCTCGTAGCCGCGCTCGAGGAGATCGAGGCCGGGATATCTCCGCGTGACGATACGGTCGAGGTCCAGGTGCCCTTCGCGCCAGAGGTCCAGCAGTCGAGGCACGTCCCGGCGTGAGTTGACCGACCCGAAGATCGAGCCCACTACCTGCTTCTCGTAGCCGGCAAGGTTGAGCAGGTCGATCGTGGGAGGCGGGTCCGATACGGGGTGGATGTTCACGACGACGACACGCCCGCGCTTGGCGCACAGGTCCATGATCGATCCCATCAGCGCTCCCCGGCCCACACCCATCGCACAGATGGTGACCATGCAGCCGAGCCCGTAGGTGACGTCGCGCACGAGGTCGAAGGCTTCCTCGATCGAAGGTGCGACGTGCGTCGCGCCGAGCGCGATCGCCTGCTCACGCTTCCATGCGACGGGGTCCACGGCGAAGATGCGCCGCGCTCCGGCGAAGCGGGCACCCTGGATGGCGCTCGCGCCGATCCCGCCGACGCCGATGACCGCCACGTCGTCGCCGGGGCGCACTCGGCCGGTGTAGACGGCGCTGCCCCAGCCCGTCGGGACCCCGCACCCCACGACGCACGCCAAGTCGAAGGGGATCGATTCGTCGATTTTGATGATCGAGGCGTCGCTGACGACCGTGTGGTGGGCGAAGGCGCCGATCAGACAGAGCAGGTTCAGGTCGGTCTCGCCGAGGTGGTGTCGCGAGGTGTGGTCGTGCAGCTGGCGGCCGCTTCCGATCCAGCGCCCCTCGTCACAGAGATTCCCGTGACCGGTGATGCAGGGTTCGCAGTGGCCGCAGGTCGGGATGGAAGAGAAGACCACGTGGTCCCCGACTGCGACCGACCGCACGTCCTCGCCGACCATTTCGACCACTCCTGCTCCCTCGTGGCCGCCGATCGTCGGGTGATCGAGTGGCACGTCACCGGTGACGTGGTGCTCCTCTGAGTGGCACATCCCCGACGCGTGGATCCGCACGAGGACCTCGGTAGATTTCGGAGGATCGAGATCGATCTCCTCGATCGCCCATTTCCCTGCTCC
>JBOGGB010000046.1:0-4469 GCA_050743605.1 Acidimicrobiales bacterium | reverse complement strand
TGCTCCTGAAGATTGTGCCCCACGCCGGGAATGTAGGCCGTGACCTCCACTCCACTCGTCAGGCGGACGCGAGCGACCTTGCGCAGCGCCGAGTTCGGCTTCTTCGGCGTCGTCGTGTAGACGCGGGTGCACACCCCCCTCCGCTGGGGCGCGCCCCGGAGCGCTGGCGTCTTGGTCTTTGACTGCTTGGCCTCACGTCCCTTGCGGACGAGCTGGGCAATGGTGGGCACGCGTGTGTCCTCTGGTCCGAATGTGCGCGGTATGCCGCACGGGCCGGCGCCTCGGGCGCGTACAGCCGTACGGCACGTCAATGCTAGGGCAGCCCTGCACCTGCGGCAAGGCGGCACCCCAAGTCTACCGGTGCACCGCCCGGGTCAGACCCCGGCGCCCGCTGCGTCGGTCTCCCCGTCGCCCTGGCCGCTCGCGAGCCAGCTCGCGTCGACAGGGGGGCCAAAGCCGTCCTCGGCCTGGTCCGTGCCGTCCGTGCCCATGTCCCGCAACCACGCGGCCAGATCTTCGGTGCCGACGTCCTCGCCGGCTCCCACGGCCCAGAACGGGAGCGCCTCGGCGTGGGGCAGCTCCAGTCGGATATGGCGGTAGTGGTCCATCCCGGTCCCCGCCGGGATCAGCTTGCCGATAATGATGTTCGCCTTGAGCCCGAACAGCTGGTCGCTTCGGCCCTCGATGGCTGCCTCGGTGAGGACCCGAGTGGTCTCCTGGAACGAGGCTGCCGAGAGCCAGCTGTCCGTCGCAAGCGAGGCCTTCGTGATCCCCATGAGCTCGGGGCGGCCCTCGGCGGGCCGCTTGCCCTCCTCCACGAGGCCGCGGTTGACCTCGGCGTAGATCTGGTTGTCCACTCGCTCGCCAGGCAGGAAGGGCGCATCGCCGGGCTCGGCGACGAGCACCCTGCGCAGCATCTGGCGGACGATCAGCTCGATGTGCTTGTCGTGGATCGAGACCCCCTGGTCCCGGTAGACCTTCTGCACTTCCTCGACGAGGTACTGCTGGGTCTCGCGGATGCCACGGACCTCGAGGAGCTCCTTGGGGTCCTTCGGTCCCTCGACGAGCGCGTCGCCGGCCGCGACCTCTTGGCCGTCGGTCACCTCGAGGTGCGCCCGCGGCGGCACGACGGCCGCTTCCTCGGTCCCGTCGTCGGCCACCACCGTGATCCTCCGGCCGGTCTCCTCGTCCTCGATCCGAACCAATCCCGAGTGGCGGGCGAGAATCGCTGCGCCCTTCGGCGTGCGGGCCTCGAACAGCTCGACCACTCGCGGTAGTCCGTGGGTGATGTCCTCGCCGACGACGCCGCCGGTGTGAAAGGTCCGCATCGTGAGCTGCGTGCCCGGCTCGCCGATGGACTGCGCCGCGATGACGCCGACCGCCTCGCCGAGCTCGATCATCCTCCCGGTGGCGAGCGACTGCCCGTAGCAGGCGGCGCACACCCCGTGGGCGGCCTCGCAGGTGAGCACCGATCGGGTGCGCACCCGGTCCACCGAAGCCTCGTCGCGGAGCTGCGCCACGATCTCATCGGAGAGGACGGTCCCGACACCGACGGTCGAGCCGTCCGATAGAGGGACGTCTTCCACGAGCAGCCGGCCGTACGCGCGGGTCTCGAGGTAGCTCCGCTTGCCGGGGCTGTCGGGCACAACGTTCTCGATCCAGACGCCCCGGGAGGTGCCACAGTCCTCCTCACGGATGATCAGCTCCTGAGCCACGTCGACGAGGCGTCGGGTGAGGTAGCCGGAGTCGGCCGTCCTGAGAGCCGTGTCCGCGAGCCCCTTGCGGGCGCCGTGCGTAGAGATGAAGTACTCGAGGACCGACAACCCCTCGCGGAAGGAGGACTTGATCGGCCGGGGGATCATCTCGCCGCGTGGGTTGGACACGAGGCCCTTCATCCCGGCGATCTGGCGGATCTGCTGGGCGTTCCCACGTGCGCCCGAGTCGACCATCATGTCGAGTGGGTTGAACGCGAGGTCAGAGAGCGTCTGCTCCATGGCGCGACCGACCTCCGAGTTCGCCGACGTCCAAATCTCGATCTCCTTCTGGCGACGCTCGTCGTCGGTGATGATCCCCCGTTTGAACTGGGTCTCTGCCTTCTCCGCTTCCTTCTCGTAGCGGTCGAGGATCGCCTGCTTCTCGGGCGGAGTGCGGACGTCGTCGATCGAGATCGTGAGACCGGACTGCGCGGCGTAGCGAAAGCCGAGCGACTTGATGCGGTCGAGGCTCTCCGCCACAACATGCTTGGGGTAGGCGGACGAGAGCTCCTCGACGATGGAGCCGACCGGCGTGTTGCGCTTGCCGATCACGTCGTTCACGTAGGGGAACCCGTGTGGGAGGGCCTCGTTGAAGAGGACCCGGCCCGGGGTCGTCTGGATCGACACCCGCTCCGACGCGCCGTTCGCGGCGGTCTCCCCGTCGACCGCTTTCCCACCCTCGCCTTCTGCGACATGGGATCCGGGCTCCGAGGCGAGGAGCCGTCCGGCGAGCGACGAGCTGGGGGCAGGGCGCAGGTGGATCTTGGCATGCAGCGCGACGGTGCCCTCGTCGAGCGCGGCTTGTACCTCGTGGCTGTGGCGGAAGGCACGGCCCTGGCCCAGCGCGTCGTCGACGCCCAGGGTCAGGTAGTACGCGCCGAACACCATGTCCTGGGTCGGCACGGTGATGGGGCGCCCGGTCGCCGGCGAGAGGATGTTGTTCGCCGACAGCATGAGCACGCGGGCCTCGGCTTGGGCCTCTGCCGAGAGCGGGAGGTGGACGGCCATCTGGTCCCCGTCGAAGTCCGCGTTGAACGCGGTGCACACGAGCGGATGGATCTGGATCGCCTTGCCTTCGACGAGCACCGGCTCGAATGCCTGGATCCCCAGTCGGTGGAGCGTCGGCGCACGGTTGAGCAGGACGGGGTGCTCCCGGATGACCCCCTCGAGGACGTCCCAGACGTGGGGCCGCCGTCGCTCGACCATCCGCTTGGCGGACTTGATGTTCTGCGCGAGCTCGGCGTCGACGAGCCTCTTCATCACGAAGGGCTTGAAGAGCTCGAGTGCCATCAGCTTTGGCAGACCGCACTGGTGCAGCTGGAGCGTCGGGCCGATCACGATGACCGAGCGGCCGGAGTAGTCGACGCGCTTACCCAACAGGTTCTGACGGAATCGCCCCTGCTTGCCCTTCAGCATGTCCGAGAGCGACTTGAGTGGTCGGTTGCCGGGCCCCGTCACCGGCCGGCCGCGCCGACCGTTGTCGAAGAGCGCGTCGACCGCTTCTTGGAGCATGCGCTTCTCGTTGTTGATGATGATCTCGGGAGCACCTAGGTCGAGGAGGCGCTTGAGACGGTTGTTCCGGTTGATGACCCTTCGGTAGAGGTCGTTCAGGTCCGAGGTCGCGAAGCGACCGCCGTCGAGCTGCACCATCGGCCGGAGATCGGGCGGGATGACCGGGACGGCCTCGAGGATCATGGCGCGCGGGTCGTTCACTCGACGGCCGTGCTCATCGCGCCGGTTGAAGGCGGTGACGATCTTCAGCCGCTTGATCACCTTCTGTCGGCGCTGCGCCGAGAGGGGGCGGCGTCCGTCCGACGCGTCGATCATCGCCCGCAGCTTGATCTCCTCGGCGTCGAAGTCGATCCGGTCGATGAGGCGCTGGATGGCCTCGGCGCCCATGCCGCCCTCGAAGTAGTCCGAGTACCGAAGATGCAGCTCCCTCCAGAGCAGCTCATCCTCGATGATCTTGCGGGCGTGCAGGCTGCGCAACTCGTCGAGAGCGCGCTTGGCCAGCTCGACCTCGTCGTCGGACCGCTCGCGAAGGGTCCCGATCTCCTTCTCGGCTGCTCGCTGGCGCGCCTTCACCTCCGCTTCGCGTGCCCCTTGCGCCTCGAGCTCGGACAGCTCCTCTTCGAGCGCCTTGAACCGACGGTCGACCTCGAGGTCGCGCCGGCGTTCGATCTCGGAGACCTCTTCGGCCAGCTCGGCCTCGAGGTTCGGCAGCTCCTCGTGTCGCTTGTCCTCGTCGACCCAGGTGACAAGGTTCGCGGCGAAGTAGATCACCTTCTCGAGCTGCTTGGCCTTCAGCTCCTCACGCGCCTCGGTACCCATCAGGAGGTACGCGAGCCAGCTGCGCGTCCCGCGTAGGTACCAGATGTGGACGACGGGCGCGGCGAGCTCGATGTGGCCCATCCGCTCCCGGCGAACCTTGGACCTCGTCACCTCGACGCCGCAACGCTCGCAGATGATCCCCTTGAAGCGCACGCGCTTGTACTTGCCGCAGTAGCACTCCCAGTCCCGAGTGGGACCGAAGATCTTCTCGCAGAAAAGGCCATCCTTTTCCGGCTTGAGCGTGCGGTAGTTAATGGTCTCCGGCTTCTTCACTTCGCCATGGGACCAGGAACGGATGATCTCGGGAGAAGAAAGACCGATTTTGATCGCGTCAAAACGGGGCGTTTCCTTCAGCAGATTCTCGAGAAAGGGTTTCTTGTCGGC
>JBOGGB010000045.1:0-1679 GCA_050743605.1 Acidimicrobiales bacterium | reverse complement strand
TCCACGGCTGCCACGTCTTCCCCGACGCCGTCGTCGCATGCGGCGAGGAGGATCCCCAGTGGCTCTACCTCGTGCACTTCAGCGCGGGCGAGCTGTGGGGCGACGACGCCGATCCCGCGCTGTCCGTCCACGTCGACGCGTTCGAGCCGTACCTCGAGCCGTGCAGGCGAGCTGAGGTGGAGGGCTGAGGTGGCCGGCGACCCCGGGGCGAACGAGACGGTCGGCCGCGCGTCGGACTTCCCCCAGGACCCCGACGGTCCCGTGTTCGACGAGCCGTGGGAGGCGCAGGCGTTCGCGATGGTCCTCGCGTTGCGTGCGCGCGGCGTCATCGCCTCGGGCGAATGGTCGGACGCGCTCGGGCGAGAGCTCGCTGCCGCCCGGGCGGAGGGAGACCCGGACACCGGCGAGTCGCACTACCTGCACTGGCTCCACGCCCTCGAGCGGCTCGTGACCGAAAAGCGCCTCGCGAGCAGGGAGTCGCTCGACCGCTGCCGTGAGGCCTGGGCCCGCGCTGCCGCGCGCACGGCGCACGGAGAGCCGATCGAGCTCGTGCCGGAGGACTTCTCGGAGTCCCCCTGGTAGGTCGGCGGGGTCAGCCGTGCCGGAGGTCGACTCGCAGGGTGAGGACCCCGTCTTCGAGCGTGGCGTCGGCGTCGCCGATCATGGCGTAGTCCATGTAATCGAGCTGGGCCTGCTCCCTGAACCGCTGGCGCTCGGGCCCCTCCACCGGCGGAAGCCCGCGCTCGCGCACCGCCCGAGCTCGTTCACGGAACCGCGCGACCATTGCGTCCGGGTCGAAATCCATCGTTGGACCAGCTTAGGAGGGGTGGCGGCCTGCGCACACGTCCGGGAGGCGACGGGGAGGATCGCCTGCGGAGGACTACAATATGGCGCGGTCGGGAGCCCGCCGAGCGGGACGGGCAGGTGCCGACCAGGCCTTCAACGTGGCCCCAGGCTCGGTCGAGCAAGCGTATCGAGCGCCGACGGGCAGCAAGGGAGTGGTCGTGAAAAAGGGACGCCATCGGCGCTTCGAAGAAGCGCGAAGCCTCAAGCGTTCAGTCACCACCGCTGGGGAGCGGTGCCCGGAGTGCGGAGCCGAGCCCGAGGATGTGCACGCGTCGTGGTGCCTTGCCGAGGAGGACCAGTACGACCGGATCCTCGGCTCGTTGGAGCCGTCGCACGACGATAGGGGGCACGACCCGCTCGACGACTGACGCGCTACGTGCGGGCGCGGACCGCGGGGTGGGGGAGCGGCACTTGCACGCGTCCCTGACGGTCTTCGAGGTAGGCGCGCAGCGCGCGGTGCACCTTCTTGCCGGTCATCTCGGCGAGCTCGTCGGCCATCTCCTCGTACACCGGTCTCGAGCCGATGAACGCCTCCGGCGACTCAGTGCACCACCAGGCGAACTCCTGGCCGCCGGCTCCCCAGTGCCGCCTGTCCCACTGGCCCACCGTCGAGGTGACGTGCCCGTCGTCGGACACCTGGTCGTCGCGGCGAAGCGGCAGCTGCCAGCACACCTCGGGCTTAAGGTCGAGCGGTCGCCGCCCCTTGGCCAGGGCGGCCTGGTGCAGCGCGCAACCCGGCCCGGCTGCGAACCCCGGACGATTGAGGAAGATGCACGCGCCATCCACGAGCCTGGTGACGGTGTCGCCACCTTTGGCCTTGCGGGTGATCCCCT
>JBOGGB010000044.1:0-4852 GCA_050743605.1 Acidimicrobiales bacterium | reverse complement strand
GAGTGCCCCTGGGACGAGGAATCGACGGCGCTCCTACGCCACCTACAGCGTCGGCTGCGCAACCGCGTGGATAGTCCTCCTGGGGGTCCTTGCGGCATCGGGCAAAAATGAAGAGCTCCACAAGGTGCTTCCCGTGTGCGGCGGCTGGTGGCTGGGCTGGACCTCGGCCACGATCGCGTGCCGCGTCTATCCGTGGCCGAGTCCGTGACCGCAGTGGGCTCGGAAGGGAGCCCGGAACCGCCGACGCTCGAGCCGGCGCAGTGGCGGGGCGTGGCCGATGGTCAGGCGATCCCGTGGGGGAGCTTCGCGGGGTCCCAGTCGAGGAGCGCGACCGCCTGGCGGAACGCGTAACGATCGGTCATGCCGGCGACGTAGCTGACGGCCGCCTCGACGGCGGCGGTTTCTCCACCGAGGAGGCCGGCTGCTTCCCGCACCGCGGGGATCGTGTATGGATGGTCGGCGTAGTGCTCGGCGAGCGCGCGGAGCACCGCGATCACCGCGTGCCCCTGCGCGACCGACGCCTCCCGCAGGTACACGCGCTCGTAGCAGCGCTCACGGAACTCGGCGAGCGCCTCGGCCATCTCGAGGTCCATCGCGACACGTCCCGCCGACAGGATGGTCCGGCTGAGCGCGCCGACGAAGGCGCCGAGCTGCGCGCTACGACGCGTACCGCAGCGCTCCGCGACGACCTCAGGCAGCATCGAGGGGTCGACCACGCCGGCGGCGACGGCGTCCTCCCAGTCGTGGCACACATACGCGATCCGGTCGGCCCAGCTCACCACCTCGCCCTCGACCGTCGCAGGAGCCGGCCTCGACCAGCTGTGGTTCCGGACGCCGTCGAGAGTCTCACGGCACAGGTTCAGGGGCGCGAGAGAGACGTCGGCACCGAAGGGCGCGTGGTCGAAGCCCCCGGGCAGGTAGGGGTCGAGCGCCTCCTCACAGGCGTGCCCTCCGGGTCCGTGTCCGCAGTCGTGGCCGAGCGCGATCGCCTCGGAGAGCGCCACGTTCAGCCGGCACGCGCGGGCGATACTGCCTGCGACCTGGGCTACCTCGAGCGCATGGGTGAGCCGAGTCCGCTGGTGGTCCTCGGGGAAGACGAAGACCTGGGTCTTGCCTGCAAGGCGACGGAAGGCGGTCGAGTGGAGGATCCGGTCCCGGTCCCGCTCGAAGCAGGTCCGCCACTCGTCGGCGTCCTCCGGGCGCGCCCGCTTCCCTCCGCCGAGCCCCCGGCTCGCGCCCGGTGCGAGCGTCGCGGCCTCGAGCTCTTCCCGGACCTCCCGCCGCGCTCCGGAGGCCCCGGGGGGCCCGAGAGGCGGCACCGCTCCCTGGGTGGCGGCGTGCGCAGACCGGTGCTCGCCCGCCAAGAAGCCGCGCATCGTGGACGCCCATCGCTCGCTGCGGTTCACAGAGGAGAGTCTGCCTTCCCGAAGTGCCGCCCAGGCCGAGGCCGGGGCGGGCGGGGCGGCACCTGCGGCCGGCGCGGGAAGGGAGGGCTACGGCGCGGGCAGGAGGGCCGGGTTCCCTGCGCTGTGGCGCACTCGCCCCACGGCATTGCCCGATGGTCGGTCGATTCGCGCATGGGCCAGGAGGTACTGGCCGAACTGGGAGCCCGTGCCCCATACCTTGACCGGGTCGCCGGGTCCGCTGGCGGCCACGGCGACCCGGACTGGCTTCCGGTTCTCGCCCATGAGACCAGGGTAAGCCGGTGACACGACGCCGTCCGTCGGGAGGGCGACACAATGCGCGTCAGGCTGGCGACAAGCCGCTGCCGGCACTCGGCACGTGGCGCCGGCTTCGTCGCCGGGGGCCAGCCGGTCCCGCCCGGGGCTCCATCGTTCCTAAGATCGGCCCCGACGAGGAGGATTGCGAGAGTGGACGTAAGGATCGGGATCGTCCAGACCCCCAAGGAGCTCGAAGTGGAGCTCGGGGAGGACGTGGACCGCGACAGGCTGCTGGCGGACATCGAATCGGCGCTCGCGGGCGACGCGGTGCTGTGGCTCACGGACCGGCGGGGCCGGCGCGTCGGGGTCCCCGTCGCCAAGGTGGCTTACGTCGAGGTCGGCGCACCCACGCCCGACCGCAGGGTCGGGTTCGGCGCGCCGTAGGCAGGCGACCGCGCCCGGCGCCACGACGGCAGGAGGGCAGGGCCCGGCATGCGGTACGCCGCCGAGCCGCCTCCTGGACCGCCGGCTGCTCTTCGTCACCGGGAAGGGGGGGACCGGCAAGACGACCGTCGCGGCCGCCCTCGCGCAGCTTGCCGCCGACCGCGGGAAGCACGTGCTCGCCTGCGAGGTGGATGCCAAGGGCGACCTGGCCGCGCTGTTCGAGGCAGGGCGGACCGACTTCGTCGGGCGCGAGGTGGTGCCGGGGGTGGTGGCCATGTCGATGGACACCGAGGCGTCGTTGCGCGAGTACTTGAAGCTGTTCCTCCGGGTTCCGGTCCTGGGAGGGCTCGGTCCGCTCGCGAAGGCCTTCGACTTCGTGGCAGCCGCCGCACCCGGCGTACGCGAGATCCTGACCGTGGGGAAGCTCTGCTACGAGGTCCGGGAGCGCAGCTACGACCTCGTCGTAGTCGACGCTGCAGCGACCGGCCACGTCGTGAGCCAGCTGGCCGCCCCGCAGGCGATCAACGAGCTCGCCAGGGTCGGTCCGATCCGCTCCCAGACGGACTGGATGCTCGAGATCCTCTCGGACGCCCGGCGCACGGGGGTCGTCGTCGTGACGACGCCCGAGGAGATGCCCGTCAACGAGACCATCGAGCTCTCGGCGCGGATTCGCGCCGAGACGACGGTCCAGCTCGCTGCGGTGGTGGTGAACCGTGTGCTCCCCGAGCTGTTCGGCGTGCACGAAGAGGAGGTCTTCGGCCAGCTGCGCGCGCGTCGCGCGGAGCTCTCGAAGCTGCTCGGGGGCGACGTGGAACCACTTGTCGAGGGCGCGCGCCTCGCGGTGAGGATGCGCCGGACGCGCGCTGCGCACCTCCGGCGACTGCGCGAGGGGCTCGCCATCGACGCGGCGGCGGCGGGGGAGGGCGCGCAGCCTCCACCGGTCCTCTACGTGCCCTACGTCTTCGCGCGCGCCCACGGCCTGCGCTCGATGCGCCGGATCGCCCAGTCCCTGGGCGAGGAGCTCGGGCTGTGACCCCGTCCACCTCGGGGAAGGGGACCCTCGAGGGGCTCGTCGCCTCGAAGGAGATCGTGATCGCGTGCGGGCCGGGCGGCGTGGGCAAGACCACGACCGCCGCGGCGATGGCCGCGATGGCCGCGCACCACCACGGCGGCAGAGTGCTCGTGCTCACCATCGACCCCGCGCGACGCCTCGCCGACGCGCTCGGCCTACCGAGCGGTGGCGGCGGTCACGGCGACCACGACGGCCACGGGCTCGGCAACGCGGAACGGCGAATCCCCGCAGAGACGTTCCGCGCCGCGACGGGGACCTCGCCTCGCGGTGAGCTGTGGGCGGCGACGCTCGACGCGAAGGAGAGTTGGGACGAGCTGGTGCGGAGGCACGCTCCCGATGTCGCGACGCGCGAGAAGATCCTCGCGAACCCCCTCTACCGCAACGTCTCGGGCCGCTTCGTGCAGAGCCACGACTACATCGCGATGGAGCGCCTCTACGACCTCCACACGCAGGGCAGGTACGACCTGATCGTGGTAGACACCGCGCCGACGCGTCACGCCATCGACTTCCTCGACGCACCGGCTCGCATGGCCGACTTCTTCTCGAGCCGGCTGCTGCGCTGGCTCACCGCCTCCTATCGCTCGAGGGTGGTCAACTTCGCGTCGCGACCGTTCTCCCAGGTCGCGGACCGCATCCTCGGCACGCAGTTCCTCGGCGACGTCGCGGAGTTCTTCATTCTCTTCCAGTCCATGTACCCCGGCTTCGTCGAGCGGGCCAAGGCGGTCACGCGCCTCGTCTCGGATTGGCGCACGACGTTCGTGGTCGTGTCGACCCTCGAGGCTGCACCGGTGCGTGAAGCCGAGTACTTCGCGCGCGAGCTCGCCGCTCGTGAGCTGGGTCTCGGCGCGATCGTCTTGAACAAGGTCCTCCCGACCTTCTTCCGCGATCGTGATGCCGCGCAGCTCGCCGGACAGCTCCGTGGTGGAGCCGGCCCGGTGGCTGAGCAGCTGAGCAGGTCCCTCGGCGTCGACGCGGACCTCACCTCGAGCGTCCTCGCCGAGGTGGCGGAAAGCTTCTCGAACTTCGGGGTCGTCGCGCGCAGGGAGGCCGAACAGCAGGCCGAGCTCGCTACGAGGTCGGAGGTGCTGGCGACCGTCCCCTTCTTCGACGCCGACATCGTCGACATGGAGGGGCTCCTCCGGGTCGGCTCGATGATGTGGAGCTGAAGTCGCCTCGGGATTGCCGCGGGCGGCAAGGAGAATTGGACTGGAATACCTCTGTGCTCGACTACCACCTGCACCTATGGCCGCACACACAGCGAGACACCCCGCTCCTCCTCGACCAAGTGGCGGCGTACTGCGAGCGGGCGCAGGCGGCCGGCGTGGTCGAGCTCGCGCTCACCGAGCACCTCTTCCGCTTCGTGCAGGCCGACCAACTGCTCGCCGGGTTCTGGGAGGGCGGCGACGTCCCGGAGCACCTGCGCGGCTCGATGGCCGAGTACTGGCGGTTCCACGCCGGCGCGGACCTCGACCTGTACGTGGAGACGGTGCTCGAGGCCAAGCGCCAGGGTCTCCCCGTCGTCTTGGGCCTCGAGGTCGACTACTACCGCGGGCGTATGGACGAGGTGGCGTCGCTGCTCGCCGGCTATCGCTTCGACGTCCTCCTCGGCTCGGTCCTCTGGGTCGGCGGGTGGCGCTTCTACGACCTTGACGACGCCCTCTCGATGGCCGAGTGG
>JBOGGB010000043.1:0-12875 GCA_050743605.1 Acidimicrobiales bacterium | reverse complement strand
CGTACGGGTCGATCAGCAGCTTGTGCCGGTTGAAGCGGTGACCTTCCTCGGGAGCGTACGGGCCGTCCACCTGGAAGCCGTACAGCGCGCCCGGCCGTACGTCTGGGAGGTACGCGTGCCACACCCGGTCGGTCGCAGCGGGCATCGGGACGCGCTGGTCGGGCTCCGCCGATGTGGGGTCGGAGAAGATGCAGAGCTCGACTTCGGTCGCGTGCTCCGAGTACAGCGCGAAGTTGACCCCTTCCCCGTCCCAGGTCGCGCCGAGAGGATGGGGGTTCCCGGGCCAGATGCGCATCAGGCGGCGCCGTGGTCCCCGTCGAGCCCGGTGCCGGGCTGGGGCGCAAGGAAGATGCAGGCGAGCGGGGGCGCCACGAGCGTGAGCGTGCGGGGTCGCCCGTGAGAAGGCACCGGCTGCGCGTGGACGCCGCCCATGTTCCCGAGACCGCCGCCGCCGTACTCGCGCGCGTCGGAGTTCAGCATCTCGCGCCAGAATCCGTCCACGGGGACGCCGACGAGGAGGTTGTCGCGGGGCACCGGGGTGAAATTACAGACGACGAGCATCGGCCGCCCATCCGAGGCCTTGCGCAGGAAGCTGAGCACGCTGACCTCCGCCTCGTCGTGCTGCACCCATTCGAATCCCGACGGATCGCAGTCGAGCTCGTGCAGCGCACCCTCGCTGCGATAGAGCTCGTTCAGGTCGCGCACCCACCGGCAGATGCCCGCGTGGCGCTCGTCGTCGAGAAGCTCCCAGTGCAGCCCCTCGTCGTGGTCCCACTCTCGCCAGTCGGCGAGCTCTGCACCCATGAAGAGCAGCTTCTTTCCCGGAAGCCCGTACTGGTAACCGTAGAGCAGCCGAAGGTTCGCACGTCGCTGCCAGTCGTCGCCGGGCATCTTGGACAGCAGTGAGCCCTTCCCGTGCACGACCTCGTCGTGAGAGAGGGGAAGGACGAAGTTCTCGGTGAAGGCATAGACCGACCGGAACGTCAGCTCTCCGTGGTGCCACCTCCGGTGGACCGGGTCTTGGTCCAGGTAGTGCAACGTGTCGTGCATCCAGCCCATGTCCCACTTCAGCCCGAAGCCGAGGCCACCCCAGTCCACTGGCCGCGAGACGCCCCCCCAGGCCGTGGACTCCTCTGCGAAGGTCTGCACGTCCGGGTGATCGGCGTAGACGCCCGCGTTCAGCTGCTGCAGGAAGCCGATCGCATCGAGGTCCTCGCGACCTCCGAGCAAGTTGGGCTCCCATTCGCCCGGCTTGCGCGAGTAGTCGAGGTACAGCATGGAGGCCACCGCGTCGACCCGCAGTCCGTCGGCGTGGTACATGCGGAGCCAGTGGTCGGCAGAGGAGGCGAGGAAGCTCCGGACCTCGTGCCGCGCGTAGTTGAAGACGAGACTGTTCCAATCGGGGTGCACGCCTCGGCGCGGGTCCGCGTGCTCGTAGAGGTGCGTACCGTCGAACGACGCGAGTGCGAACGCGTCGGACGGGAAGTGCGAAGGCACCCAGTCCAGGATCACGCTGATCTCCGCCTGGTGCAGGGAGTCGATCAGTGCCATGAGCTCTTGTGGCGTCCCGTAGCGCGCGCTGGGTGCGAAGTAGCCGGTCGTCTGGTAGCCCCAGCTCCCGTAGAAGGGGTGCTCCATGACCGGCAGGAGCTCGACGTGAGTGAACCCGTTGCGCTTGACGTGGTCCACGAGGCGCGGAGCGATCTCGAGATAGCTCGGCACTTCGTGCGGTCGGTCGGACGCACGCCACCAGCTGCCGAGGTGGACCTCGTAGACCGAGATCGGCGCCCGCAGGCTCTGGTGCTCTCCCCGGGCCGCCATCCATTCGCCGTCGCCCCAGTCGTAGGAGAGGTCCCAGATCACCGAGCCCGTCCTCGGCGGAGCCTCGCAGAAGAACGCGCACGGATCGGCCTTCTGCAAGATGGTGCCCTGTGCGGTCGTGATCGCGAATTTGTAGACCTGGCCCTTGCATGCATGGGCTGCGACTCCCTCCCAGATCCCCGAGCTCGCACAGGGAGAGAGCGCGTCCGCGTCGCGCTGCCACCAGTTCCAGTCCCCGACGACGGAGACCGCCTGCGCGCTGGGCGCCCACACGGCGAAACGCACGCCGGTATCGCACGGATGGGCTCCCAGCTTGTGCGCGAGTCGCCGATGGGACCCCTCGTTGAAGTAGAACAGGTCCTCTCTCGTGATCACCCGGTTCCCTCCTGGCGTCGCAACACGTCGATCCTCTCCAAGGCCCCGACGAGGTCGTCGTCCGAGAACATCTCCTCCAGCGTGCGGACAGACCGGTGCTGCCAGTTCCCGGCTTCGGGCCCGGTCCCGGGGCGGTTGTGCGGCCATCGCTCGAGCCACAGGTCCTCGATGTCGCAGAGGACGACGCGCGCCTGGCCCGCGGCCAGATGGTCGAGGCACACGCGAAGCCCCCGCCTGGCATCGCCGCCGAGCGCACGGCGCCAGCGCGCATGCGCCGGCGCCTCCCAGAAGGACACGAAGCGCGCGAGGTCGTGCGTCCCGATGCTCGCCATCGAAAGCTCGGGCGGATCGGGCAGCGGCGCGCCGGCGGAGACCTCGAACTGCAGCACCCACGTGCGCAGCATCTGGTCTTCTGCCATCCAGTGCCGGACCTCCGCAGGGACCGTGCCGAGGTCCTCGCCCACGACGGCGGTGCCCGACCTGGCAGCCTCGAGGGCGACGATCGCACGGAGCTCGTCGCTGCGGTACCCGACGTACACGCCGTCCGTCGCGTCGAGACCTTCGGGCACCCAGTAGAGGCGGTGCAGGCCCATGACGTGGTCCACCCGGAGGACCGACGCGTGCCGCATGACGTGGCGCAGCATCGCGATGACGTGGCGGTACCGGCTCGCCCGCATGCCGCGCGGATGGAACGGGCGGAAGGACCAACACTGACCCTTGGCGAAGAAGGCGTCCGGCGGTGCCCCGCCCTGGACATGCTGTGCGAAGGAGCCCGGCTCGAAGTACGTGTCGAAGCCCTGCGGATGCACGCCGACGGGCAGATCGAGGATGAGGTTGCCTCCTGCCTCGCCGAGCTGCTCGTCGGCCAGCCACTGGGCGTACAGGTGGTAGCGGGCCGCGTCATGGTCCGAGACAGCCCGGTCTCCTTCCAGATCGCCGCACGCCTCCAACGGCTGGCCTGCCCGGAAACGCGCGTACGCGACGAGATCGGGGCGCGAACGTGCGAACTTCTCGAGCGCGTCGCGTCGGGAAGAGGGCCCGTCGAACAGGGCCCGCGCCATGGGTTCCAGCACCTGGCGGACGAGCGCCATGGTCGCGCGATAGTCGACGAGCGCGGTGCGGTGCGTGTGGTCGAGCGCCTCGCAGAAGGCGTCCGAGGCCAGCAGCTCGCGTGCCTCGGAGGAGGTGCCGAGCTCGGGGGCCCGCGTCGGGTCCACGTAGAGCTCGTTCCATCCGAGCCTCGTGACAGGCAGGTAGGGGCTTACCTCGAACGGCTCGGTGTAGTAGCCGGGAAAGAGCGGGAGCGTCCCGACCAGCGCACCGCCGAGGGCGTCCGCCCAGCGCGCGAAGTCACGGAGCGCGGTGTAGCTCCCTACTCCCCAATCCGCGCGCGTGCGCATCGCGTGCACCGGCAGGAAGGCGCCCCACCCCCGTTCAGGGAGCGGACAGCGGGGCGCCACCACGACGAGCGAGGTCGCCTCGGCACCCGGGCCCTCGAGCCGTAGCCGGTAATAGCCGGCAGGCAGCGGCTCGAGCGAGTTGCTCAGTTGCGCCTCGAAGCGGTCCATCGACCGCCCCTCCAGGCTCGCCGAGCCGAGCGGGCGGTGGATCGCCCTGAGGAGCCTCGTGCGGCGTGCGGTGCCGTCCTCAGCTTCGAGCTCGAGCCAGCAGTCCCGCGGGTGGACCGAACGGGGCAGACCGACTTCGACCGCCTGGGTGCCGGCGAGGGGCAGCGTGACCACCGGTTCGAGCAGCTGCGTATGGCGGCGGAGCCGCTCCTCGCGCACCGCGATGGCGGGATCTGTGACCGGCGCGCCGAGCGCCCGCAGCACGGCGCGGAGCGCGTCGATGCTCGGCTCCCGCCGAGCGCCTGACGCGTCGACGTAGGAAGTCTGGACGTCGTAGAGCCCGGCGAGGCTCTGCAGCTCGGCGCGGGACCGCAGCTCCGCGCTCGTCTGCAGCTCGGCGCTCACGGGGCGTCGTCCAGCACGTCGAGGATCCCCCGCGCGGGGATGTCGACCCAGTCCGGGCGGGTGTTGGCCTCGTAGGCCAGCTCGGCCACCGCCTTGTCGAGCAGGAAGAAGTCGATCAGCAGCGCGAGCTCCTCGCGGTCGTCGGGAAGGAGCCGTTCGACCCCCGGCACGGCCAGGTAGGACCTGACGAGCGCCGCGGACATCCATCGGTACCAACGGAAGAGCCAGGGCCCGAGCTCACGATGACCCTGTGGGCCGACCAGGGTCTCGTCGGCACGCATGGCGACCACCCGCGACGCGTAGTGGAAGGAGCGGATCATCCCGGCAAGGTCCATCGTGGCCGGGCGCTTGAGGCGCCGCTGCCCGAGCGAGCGCGCGGGCTCGCCTTCGAAGTCGATGATCACGATGTCCTTCCCCGTCCACAGGACCTGCCCCAGGTGGTAGTCCCCGTGTACCCGGATCCGCTGCGCCGCAGACGGCACCGTGGCGATGGTGCGAAAGCGCTCGCCGATCTCCCGCTCCCTCCTGAGCACCGGCGCCAGGGCGGGCGATGTGGCGAACCCGGCCTCCCGGAGCTGGCGGAAGGTCCGACGCGCGAAGCTGCCCGCGCCGTGGTAGAGGGACAGCCGCTCTCCCGGCGTCATCGGCTCCGGAGCCATCGCGGGGTCCGATCGGTCCGAGGCGAGCGCGACGTGGAGCTCGCCGGTCCGGCGTCCGAGGAGCGACGCCCACTCGACGTGGTCGAAGAGCTCGTCGGGTGGCACATCGTCGGCGGCGAACCCGAGGAGCTCGGGCGCGGGCTGCGCGGCGGCGACCTCGGCCTCCTCTGCTCCGTGGGCGATCGCCTCCTCCAATCGCTGGCTGAGCGCGTCGACGACGTAGCTCCAGCCATCACCCTCGTTGGGCACCATCTGCTCGAGCGCGACGAGCGTGATCGGGCGGCTCGACCGTTGGTTCGAGCAGTACTCGAGGCTCCCGCCCGAGCGGGGCGAGTGCTCGAAATGTGCCCGTTCGGCGAGAAAGCGCGGGAGCTCGACGCCCGGATTGCTGCCCTCCTCCAGGCGACGGATGTACTTCAGGATCGCGCGGTCCGCGACGGCGACGGAGCTGTTGGACTGCTCGGCCGACATCGGCGACGGTTGGACGTCGTCGGGAACGGAGAGGCGGATCGAACGGTACGCGGGCGCGGGCGCACCCCACGCGCGCCCGTCGCGCGACGGCACCGCGCGCCGGCGACCGATCATCTCGAGGACCAGCCTGGAGAGCTCCGGCTCCCACAGCGCATCGTAGAGGACGCCCTCTTCGTCGCCGACTCGCATCTCGGCGACGATCGCGTCGGGGTGCCAGCGGCGAACCGCCTGGGCCTTGTCGCCCCCGGCGTAGGCGAGCGCGAGCAGGTACAGCTCGAACGATCCCTGGTCGAGCTCGACCCGCACGATCGCGAGGTGGGCGACGGGAGCCGCTCGCTCACCGATCGCCAGCGCGTCCAGGACCGTCGCCGAGGTGATCGTGCGGGTCTTCGAGACGAACCACCGCCGGCCGGCGATGTGGTGCACCAGCACCGATTCGAGTGCCCGCGGCTCGGACAGCAGCTCGTCCCACCGGTAGCGCGCCCGGAGTCGGGCGTCCGTGCCGCGCCGGGAGCCGGGATCGAACTCGAGCGAGAACCAGTAGAAGCCGTGCGGCCCGAGCGTGAGGAAGTACGGCAGGTCACCCACTGCCGGGAACCGCATGTTCCCGAACAGCTCCACGGGTATCGCGCCGCAGAGCTCGGAGAGGTCGAGCTCGGCGCACTGGACGAAGCGCGAGAGGTTCACGACGATGAGGAGCAGCTCGTCCTCGTAGCGCCGGAGGAAGGCGAGCACCTTGCGATTGTCCGGCCGCAGATGCTCCAGAGTGCCTCGGCTGAAGGCCTTGTAGCGCTGCCTCAGGTGGATCATCCGCCGCATCCACCACAGGAAGGAGTTCGGGTTCGCCTCAGCGGCCTCCACGTTCACCGCGGCCGCATGGAAGACCGGGTCGATGACCACCGGCAAGTAGAGCTGCTGGGGGTTGGCTCTGGAGAAGCCCGCGTTGCGATCGGCGTTCCACTGCATGGGCGTGCGCACTGCGTCCCTGTCGCCGAGGTAGATGTTGTCCCCCATCCCGATCTCGTCGCCGTAGTACACGATGGGCGTCCCCGGCAGCGAGAAGAGGAGACCGTTCATCATCTCGATGAGCGCACGGTCGTTGCCGAGGAGCGGAGCGAGCCGTCGACGGATCCCGACGTTGATCCGGGATCTGGGGTCCTGGGCGAACGAGCGGTACATGTAGTCGCGCTCCTCGTCGGTGACCATCTCCAGGGTCAGCTCGTCGTGGGTCCGCAGGAAGAGCGCCCACTGGCATTCCGGTGGCGCCGGGGGCGTCTCCGCCAGGATGTCGACGATCGGGAACCGGTCCTCCTGGCGTGCCGCCATGAACATGCGCGGCATCAGCGGGAAGTGGAAGGCCATCTGGCACATGTCACCCGCGCCCATGTACGCGACCGCGTCCTCCGGCCACTGGTTGGCCTCCGCGAGCAACATCCGCTCCGAGTAGCGCTCGTCGACGTGCGCACGGAGCTGGCGGAGGTAGTCGAACGTCTCGGGCAAGTTCTCACAGGAGGTGCCTTCGCGCGCGTACAGATAAGGGACAGCATCGAGCCTGAGGCCGTCGACACCCATCTCGAGCCAGTAGTCGACGATGTCGAACATCGCCTGGCGGACCGCCGGATTGTCGTAGTTCAGGCTCGGCTGGTGCGAGTAGAAGCGGTGCCAGAAGTATGCGCCGGCCACGGGGTCGAAGGCCCAGTTGGAGCTCTCGAAATCCTGGAAGATGACGCGCGCATCGGCGAACCGGTCAGGAGTGTCGCTCCACAGGTAGAAGTCGCGGTGCGAGCTTCCGGGCCGCGATCGCCGCGCTCGCTGGAACCAGGGGTGCAGCTCCGAGGTGTGCGCGAGGACGAGCTCGGTGATGACACGGAGCCCACGGCGGTGGGCCTCGCGGAGGAGTGCCCGGAAGTCCCGGAGCGTCCCGTACGAGGGATGGACGTCGCGGTAGTCGGCGATGTCGTACCCGTCGTCCCGGAGCGGAGACGGGTAGAAGGGCAGCAGCCACAGGGTCGTGACGCCGAGCTCTTGTATGTAGTCCAGCCTCTGGACGAGACCTCGGAAGTCGCCGACTCCATCTCCGTTGCTGTCGTTGAAGGCGCGGACGTGAAGCTCGTAGATGACCGCGTCCTGGTACCAATGCGCGGTGCCTCCGAGCGGCGCGCCGCGCGCCATCTGCATCGAGCGCTCTTCGGCGACAGTCACCGCGCCACCGCCCGGGGAGAAGTCTCCCGTCCGGTGATCGCCAGCACGTGCGCCGGCACGGTCGCCGGGTCGAGGATCACGAAGCTGTGCGATCCTTGCCACTGATAGCGGGCATCGGTGAGCAGGTCACGGACCTCGATCGTCTCGCCTGGGCCACAGGCGAGCTCGCCCAGGTGCACCCAGCCCGACTGGCGGTATCTCCGGTCCAGATTGACCACGACGAGGACGACGTCTGCTCCCGAGGTCTTCGAGTACGCGACGAGCTGGTCGTTGTCGGTGATGTGGAACCGCAGCGTGTCGTTGCGCTGCAGCGCGGGATGCGACCGGCGCATCGCGTTCAGCCGGGTCATCATCGGAGCGAGGCTGTCACTCCTGTCGAGGTCCCAATGGCGCACCTCGTACTTCTCCGACCCTGCGTACTCCTCGGAGCCTGGCGAACGTGGCTCGTGCTCTCCCAGCTCGAACGCGGGGCCGTACACGCCGTAGCTCGACGACAGCGTCGCTGCGAGGACGAGTCGGGTCATGAATGCCGCGGCTCCGCCGGTCTGCAGGGTCTCGGTGAGGATGTCGGGAGTGTTGGGCCAGACATTGGGGCGGAGGAAGTGCGCCACGCCAGCCAGCTCGCTCATGTACGACTCGATCTCCCACTTGGTGTTGCGCCATGCGAAGTAGGTGTAGGACTGGGTGAACCCGAGCTTCGCGAGCCGGTGCAGCACGGCGGGGCGGGTGAACGCCTCGGCCAAGAAGATCGTCGCGGGATGCTCCTCTTTCACCGTGGCTATCAGCCACTCCCACAGGGCGAAGGGCTTCGTATGGGGGTTGTCCACCCGGAAGACGCGCACCCCGTGGTCGATCCAGAAGCGCACCACGTCGAGAAGCGCACACCAGAGCCCCCACCAGTCGTCGGTCTCGAAGTCGAGGGGGTAGATGTCCTCGTAGCGCTTCGGAGGATTCTCCGCGAAGCGGATCGTCCCGTCGGGGCGGTGCCGGAACCACTCGGGGTGCTCGTGAACCCAGGGGTGGTCCGGGGAGCACTGGAACGCGAGGTCCATCGCGACGGCGATCCCCCGCTGCTTCGCCGCGGCGACCAGCCGGTCGAAGTCCGCGAAGGTTCCCAGCACGGGGTCGATCGCGCAATGGCCCCCCGCTTCGGATCCGATCGCCCAAGGGCTGCCCGGGTCGCCTGGACCGGATTCGGTGCTGCCGTCAGGGCCCTTGCGAGCGGTCCTGCCGATCGGATGGATCGGTGGCAGGTACAAGACGTCCGCGCCGAGCCCGGCGACGTAGTCGAGCCGCGCCTGGACGTCTGCAAGGGTGCCCGGCCGGGCCGGGTCCGGCGACGCCCCTCTAGGGAACAGCTCGTACCACGTCGAGAACCGCGCGAGCTCGGGATCGACGACGAGGAAATACGTCGCAGAGGCCGTCGCGTCGGAGGTGAGCCGATGCCGGCGGACGAGCTCGACCAGCGCGTCGCTGCGCAGCAGCCCGCCCAGGCTCCCATCGTGGGCAGGCGGCAGCCCGTCCTGCGCGTCGAGATCCTGGGGGCGCTCGACGGGCGAGTCCAGGCCGTCAGAGGCGTGCGCGGCGCGCTCAGCGGCCACGGACAGCAGCCGCCTCTCGGCGCCCGTCGCCCGGGACGCGGCCGCTCCGAGCAGCTCGGCACCCGTCAGGAGCTCGCTACCCAGCTCATGGCCGGCATCGGCGCGAGCGACAAGGTCGTGCAGCCACGACCCGTACCGATCGATCCCAGCACGCACCGCGAAGCGGTACCGGCCCATGGCCCCCGCCCGGAACGTCGCCCTCCAGCGGTCGTTGCCGACCGGCGCCATCTCGATCGGCGACCACGGCGCGTCGCCGTCGCGCTGCACCCGTAGATCGCAGGCCAAGAGATCGTGCCCGTCGCAGAAGGCCGTCGCCTCCACCGCGACCACGTCGCCCACCGCGGCCTTCGCGGGGAAGCGGCCTCCTTCCACCGACGGCTGGACGTCCTCGATCACCACGCGCCGGGGAGCGCCAGGAGGCTTCCGCACCCGCAACGCGGCCGGCGGGACCGACGGCGCGGTCGCGTCCCGCGCGGTCGCGTCCCGCGCGGCGGGCGGGTCCCTCCGGGGCGACGACGGGCCAGTGACGCCTGGCACCGGCAGAGCGGCCGGCGCGCCACGGTCAGCCACCACGAGGCGCACCCTCCGCGTCCGCTCGAGCACGCTCCAGTACGGCGTGCAGGTCGACACCCCGGGGAAGGTCGCCGAAGGCGCCGCCGTGCCCGTGCTCGAGCCTCGACGACACGAAGGCGTCGGCCACGGCGGGCTCGCCATGGCGCAGGAGCAGCGACGCCTGGAGGACGAGCGCGAGCCGCTCGGCGAAGTGGCGGGCGCGAGCCTCGAGGTTGCCGGCATCGACGAGGTCCTTTCGGAGCGCCTCCACCGCCTGGGCGAGCCGCCGGTCCTCGCCTGCCGGAACCGACACCTCCTCGACGAAGGCGTCAATGCTCTCTGGCCAGGTCGACATCGCCCGCAGCACGTCGAGTGCCGCGACATTCCCCGAGCCTTCCCAGATCGAGTTCAGCGGCGCCTCACGGTAGAGCCTGGGCATCTGGGACTCCTCGACGTAGCCGTTCCCACCGAGACACTCGAGGGCCTCGGCCGCGTGGGCCGGGGCACGCTTGCACACCCAGTACTTGCCGACCGGGAGCGCGATCCTGCGAAAGGCGCGCTCCGCGTCGTCACCTGCCGCGGAGCGGTCCGTCGCCGCAGCGACCCTGAGCGACAGGAGCGTCGCCGCCTCCGATTCCACGACCAGATCCGCGAGGACGTTCGCCATAAGCGGTTGATCGATCAGCCACGCGCCGAACGCCCTGCGGTGCCGAGCGTGGTGGACGGCCTGCACTGCTCCCCAGCGCATGCCGGCGGCGCTGCCGGCTATCGAATCGAGCCTGGTCGCTGAGACCATGTCCATGATCGTCCGGACGCCGTGGCCCTCCTCACCGACGAGCCAACCGATCGCCCCGTCGTACTCGACCTCGGCCGACGCGTTCGAACGGTTCCCGAGCTTCTCCTTCAGGCGCTGCAGCCGGATCGCGTTGCGCTCGCCTCCCGGAAGGACCCGGGGCACGAAGAAGCACGACAACCCGCCCGGTGCCCGGGCAAGCACGAGGAAGAGATCGGACATCGGCGACGAGGTGAACCACTTGTGCCCGACGAGGGAGAAGGCGCCATCGCCCACGGGCGTGGCCTCCGTCGTGTTGGCTCGCACATCGGAACCACCTTGCTTCTCCGTCATGGACATGCCCGCGAGGAGGCCGCGCTTGGTCTCGGGATCCCGCAGGCCGACGTCGTAGTCGGGCGACTCGAGCAGCGGCTCGAAGCGTCGAGCGAGGTCCGGTGCATGGCGCAGCGCCGGGACCACGGCGTACGTCATCGACACGGGGCAGAGGTGCCCGGCTTCCGCCTGCCCCCACACGAGGAACTTCGCCGTGCGCGCCGTGTGAGCCCCTTGCCGGGGTTCCTGCCACGCCGCGGCGTGCAGTCCGTGGGCCAACGCGACCCGCAGGAGCTCGTGCCAGTACGGATGGAACTCCACCTCGTCGATCCGGTTGCCGAAACGGTCGTAAGAGCGCAGCACGGGCGGCTGCTCGTTCACGACTCTGGCCATCTCCGCGACCCGGGACGACCCTGCGAGGCGTCCCACCTCGTGGAGCTCGGGCTCTGCCCATCCGGCGCCGAACGCGTGCAGACCCGCAAGGAGGGTCCCGTCCCCGGCGACGTCGTAACCGGCCAGGGCCGGGGGCTGGTTCGTCACTTCGTGCGTCGTCACGTCACCTCCTGTCCAGCCACGACCCAGGTTACGCGGTGAGCTTCCCGGCCCTATCCGGCTCCAAGCGCGAGGACGAGCTTCCCCGACACTTCGCGTCTCTCGATCCGGTGGAGCGCCTCGTTGACGTCTTCGAGCGGGAGGATCGAGTCGACCGTGACCGACATCCTCCCGCCGCGGACTGCATCGAGCGCGCCCTCGACGCTGCGCCGGACGGCATCCTCGGGCTGGACGAGCCCTCCGTACCCGAGGATCGTCAGGTTCTTGCGGTAGAGCACGAGGAGCGGAACTCTTCCCTCGCCGCCCGCGCTCGCACCGAAGAGGATCAGCCGCCCGCCGGTCTCGAGCGCTTCGATGGCGGCACCCGTGAAGTCGCCGCCGAGCCCGTCGAAGACTGCAGTCGGGCGGAGATCTGCCACGGCCTCGACGAGCGCGCCGGCGCCGGCGAGGACCGACCGTTCTGCGCCTCCTTCTTCGATCGCGCGAACTTTGCGAGGGCCCCCGGTCTGACCCCACACCCGAGCACCGATCGAGCGCGAAAGAGAGACGATCATGCTGCCGACGCCGCCGCTTGCCCCCAGCACGAGCACGCGGTCCTCCGGCGTCACCTTCGCGAGGGCGAGCACCGTGTGGTACGCCGTGGCGCCCGCGACGCCGAGCGCAGCGGCCTCGGACGGCTCGACCCCCTCCGGCACGTCGACGCAGGCCGCTCCCGGCACCACCGCGGCCTCCGCCCACAAGCCGTCCCGCGCGGTCCCGAGTCCATGGCCGTGCACCAGGACCCAACGTCCTCCGGTACGACCCACGCCCTCCACGCCGAGCGTGCGCGGCACCGGCGAATCGGACGCGATGCGCCCCGTCGCGCCGTACCGGTCAACAGGGTTCACCCCCGCGAAGGCCATCTCCACGATGCGGTCGTCGGGACCGGGATCTTGGAGCGCCGTGCGGCGGACTTCGAGCGGGCGGTCGTGCCCGACGAGCCGCGCGGCACGCACGGTCCTCGGACCGTCGGCTCCGGGTGTCGTGCCGGTCTGCGTCGTGGGCTCCTCCCTTGGCGTCGGCCGCTGCTCGGCCGTTCCTCCGGCTACTGCTCCGTCTCCTGTTCCGGCTCCTGCTCCGTCGTCGAGCGCATGCTACGGCCGTTCCTGCGTGTCGGGCCCGGGACCGCGGTTCCGCTGCCCTGGACTCGGGCCCCACGCCGCCGGTCCGAGGCGGTCGCCGGCTCGCGGAAGGCCCTTCCCGACCGGCCGCGCCGGCAGGCATCCCGTTCCCGAACCCGAACCACCAGCTGCCTCAGCTCGCCTTGGCGGTGACCCGCCGGTTCGCCTTCTCGATCGCGTCGACGAGCTCCTCTTTGGTCATGCGCGATCGGCCGGAGACGTCTAGTCGCTTGGCGACGTCGTAGAGATGACGTTTCGACGCGCGCGCGTCGACCCCTTCGGCCGTCGGGTAGTGGCGTCGCGAGCCGGCGCCGCCCCTCGCTGACTGCTCGTCGGACGGCCCCTTCTCCGCCTTGTGCTCCCAGTGGTCTCCCACCTTCTCGAAGGAGTGCTTGAGCGCCCCG
>JBOGGB010000042.1:0-9140 GCA_050743605.1 Acidimicrobiales bacterium | reverse complement strand
TTCGACCAGTCTCACCACATGGTGAACTTGTTCCTCAGGGGCCCCGACGCGATCAAGCTGATCTCTGACACGGCGATCAACAGTGTCGAGAGCTTTCCTGTCAACCGCGCCAAGCAGTTCGTGCCGACGACCCCCGCCGGCAACGTGATCGGCGACGGAATCCTCTTCCACGAGGACGAGGACAATTACGTCTTCGTCGGACGCGCTCCGGTCGCGAACTGGCTGCTCTTCCAGGCCGAGCGAGGAGGGTACAAGAGCCTCGAGGTGGAGAAGGACGACCGGTCGCCCTCCCGTCCCTACGGCAAGGCAGTCACCCGCAAGTACTGGCGGTTCCAGATCCAAGGGCCGCGGGCGTGGGAGGTCATCGAGAAGCTCAACGGCGGCACCGTCGACCAGGTCAAGTTCTTCCACATGGGCTATATGAACATCGCCGGGGAGAAGATCCGCACGCTTCGCCACGGCATGTCGGGCGCCCCCGGGCTCGAGATCTGGGGGCCGTACGGGACCTACGAGAAGATCCGCGACGCCATCCTCGAGGCGGGCAGGGAGTACGGCATCGAGCCCTGCGGCTCACGCGCGTACTCGTCCAACACGCTGGAGTCGGGCTGGATCCCCTCCCCGCTCCCCGCCATCTACACCGGAGAGGAGCTTCGGAGCTACCGCGAATGGTGCCCCATCGACAGCTACGAGGCGACGAACGCCCTCGCGGGCAGCTTCGTATCCGACGACATCGAGGACTACTACCTGAACCCTTGGGAGCTCGGCTACGGCCCGTTCGTGAAGTTCGACCACGACTTCATCGGCAAGGACGCCCTCCAGCAGATCGACGGCACCACGCAGCGCAAGAAGGTCACCCTCGCCTGGAACGCGGACGACGTCGCGGACATCTTCGCCTCGCTCCTGGACACCAATGGGCCGGGATACCAATTCTTCGACGTCCCGAACGCGAACTACGGGTCCTCCAACTACGACGCGGTCGTTGACGCGGACGGCACGGTCGTCGGCCTGTCCCTGTTCACCGGGTACAGCTCCAACGAGAGGCGCGCGCTCTCGCTGGCGACGGTCGACCCTTCTGTCGAGCTCGGAACGGAGCTCCGGGTGGTCTGGGGCGAGCCCGGTGGCGGGTCGCGCAAGACCACGGTCCAACCGCACCAGCAGAAAGAGGTGCGCGTCGTCGTGAGCCCCGTCCCCTACTCCGACGTCGTGCGGCGCGAGTACCCCGGGGGCTGGCGCCGGGAGGCCCAGAGCTCGTGACACCTGGAGCACCGATTCCTGCCCGCAGGAGGACCGCCACTCAGCAGACAGTTCGGCGCTGATGGCGCCGAGTGACGACGTCGAGGCGAGGATCGCGACGCTGGCGCGCACCGGGGACGTCGAGATCATCCCGCTGAAGAGCGTGCAGGAGCAGCTGGCAGCCATCCCCAAGGAGACGACGGTGGCCGTCACGTGCTCGGCGAAGTTCGGGATCCAGCGGACGCTCGACTACGTCGAGATGGTGGCGAAGGCCGGCCACCGAGTCCGCCCCCACCTTGCCGCGCGCCAGGTGCCCGACGAGGCGCACCTCGCCGAGATCGTCGAGAAACTCCACGGGCTCGGGGTGCGGGACCTCTATGTCATCGGCGGCGACGCCGAGGAGCCCGAGGGAAAGTACGCCTCGGCGGCGGAGCTCCTCTCCGACCTCGCCACGATGGACCACGGGTTCACGATCAGCATCGGCTGCTACCCCGAGGGCCACCCGAAGATCTCCGACGACGCGCTGTTCGAGGCGCTGCAGCAGAAGCAGCCGTACGCAAGCTTCATGATCAACCAGCTCTGCTTCGACCCGAAAGTGCTCGTCTCTTGGCTCTCGTCGATGCGAGCGGCGGGGATCACCCTCCCGCTCCGCATGGGGCTCGCGCCACCGATCAGCCCCGCCAGGCTCGTCGAGCTGTCCCTGCGGATCGGGGTCGGCACCTCGGTGCGGTACTTGTCCAAGCAGCACGGCATCATCGGGAGCCTCTTGCGAGGCAAGTTCTACAAGCCCGAGAAGCTGCTCGGCAGAATCGGAGAGGCGCTCGTATCGCCGGAGATGAACATCGACGGGCTCCACATCTTCTCGTTCAACCAGGTGCAGGCCACCGTCGAGTGGCAGCAGAAGGTGGGCGGCCCCCCGCGCTGACCGTGCGCTCGCCGGGGGCAGAGCGGCGCTAGCGCACGTAGCCGGCGGAGGGCCGGGAGAACGCGCTGATCGGCGGGCCGACGAGCGTCCCGCCGTCGACCGGGATGATCGCCCCGGTGAGGAACGTCGACGCCCGCGGGGCTGCCAGCAGGAGCACCAACCCCTGCAGCTCCGAGGGATCCGCCATCCGCCCGAGCGGCACGGTGCTCGCCCAGTAGGCCACGACCTCGGGCTCCCCGCCGCTGGGCCCACCGATCCGCGTGAAGAACGGTCCTGGCGCGATCCCGTTCACGAGCACGTTGTCTCGCGCGAGGTCGAGGGCGGCTTGGCGGACGAGGTTCACGACCGCGCCTTTCGCAGCGATGTAGCCGTAGCCGCAGAACGCCTCCGTCGACAGCCCCGCCGTGGAGGCCGTGACCACGATTCGCCCGGAGCGCTGGGGCCGCATCACCCTGGCAGCTGCCTGCACGGTCCAGACGACGCCGTCGAGGTTCACGTCGATCACTTGTCGGAACGCGGCCCGGTCGGCGTTCTCGATCTGTCCCTCCTCGACGACGATGCCAGCGCCCCGGGAGATCCCCGCGTTGGCGAAGACGGCATCAAGGCCGCCTTCGCGTCGGGCGATGGCGCCGAATGCCCGATCGACCGCCTCGGGGTCCGACACGTCTATCAGCTCACCGCTCACCGTCCCACCCTGGGCTTCCAGCTCCTTCACCGCCGACTCGAGGAGCTCGGCGTTCGAGTCGAGCAGGCTCACCCGCGCGCCGTTCAGCGCGAGCACCTCGGCCATGGCGAAGCCGAGCCCGCTCGCCGCGCCCGTGACCGCTGCGCGCACACCGCCCACGTCGAAGATCGCCGCCGCAAGCTTGTCGGAACCTGGCATGGAGCCCCCTTCTTGCCTTTCGTCGTCCTCGTCGTCCTCGTCGTACCGTCGTACCGTCGTTCGTGCCTCGCCACCCTGCGCACGGCGCTCGCGTCCTCCCGTCAGCCGCCGACCCTCACGAGCACCTTGGTCGCGCGCTCGGGATGGGCGCCGGCGAGCTCGAAGGCCTCGGCAGCCTGCTCGAGCTCGTACTCCGGACCGAGCACGTCGCCAAGGGCGCTCGACGCGGAGCGGACGACCTCGACCGCCGCCTCGACGTCCGCTCGCTCGTGACAGCTGGAACCGAGCAGGTCGAACTCCTTGCCGGTGAACGGCCCGAGGGGAACCGATGCCTCGTCGCCCGAGATGCCCACGACGACCACGCGTCCGGCAGACGCGACCATCTCGACCGCGGCACGCAGCCCTGCAGGCACCCCGGTCGTGTCGACGACACAAGGGACGCCGCCGTCCGCGAACGCCTGCGCGCGGGCGACGAGACCTCCGGAGCTGGGGTCGACCACCTCGTCGGCGCCGAGCGCGAGCGCCCGGTCCCTCCGCGCGGCCACCGGCTCGACCAGCGACACCCGGGCACCCTTCGCCTTGGCTGCGAGCAGGCTCGCCTGGCCGATCGGGCCGCCTCCCAACACCAGCACCGCCTCGCCCGCCTTCACTCGTCCCCGCTCGACGGCATGGACCGCGACCGCCATCGGCTCGACGAAGGCTCCGAGGGGTGCGCTCAGGTCCCCGATCGCGAACACGTGGTCGGCAGCCACGACGAGCTTCTCGGCCAGTCCGCCGTCGACGTGCACACCCACGAGCCGGAGGGCGTCGCAGACAGAGGTGCGTCCGACACGGCAGGGGTAGCAGGCGCCGCACGACGTGAGCGGCCAGACGGCGACCCGGTCGCCGACCGAGAGCCCGTTCGGCGCCGACCCCTCGCCGAGCGCCTCGACGACCGCGCAGATCTCGTGGCCCTGGATCACCGGGTACAGCGAGTCCCGACGCTCCGGGGCGGCGGGGAGGAGACCATGGAACAGGTGCAGGTCCGACCCGCAGACTCCGACGAGCTCCGGCGCCAGCAGCACTTCGCCTGCACCGGGCCCGGGCGGCGCTTCGACCGAGCGCACCTCCATCGTCCCCGGCGCGATCGTCACCGCTGCCCGCATGCGCGACGTCCCTTCTTCCTCGGGTCTTCCTCGGGTCTGCACCCTAGGGCAAACCCCCGCGGCGGGCCTGCCCGGCCACCAGGCGGACATCGCGGCGGGGTCGTAACCTTGGCCAACGGGTGGCGACGCACCGGTACGTCGCCCCAGGACCGAAGGAGACGTCGTGACCGTGACGAACGAGCAGGGGATGTCCGCCCCCCCCTCCACCGCGTACAAGATCGTGGACGTTCCCGAGCAGTACAAGGACGTGATCAACCGTCACGGCTTCCAGGGAACCTTCGTCGGTGAGTCGGAGCAGGAGAGCCCGTGGGTGCCCTTCGGCGAGAACGTCGCGCTCCGGCACCTCGCCTTCGACACCCGGCACAACATCTTCAGCAACATCCTGTGGATCAAGGCGAACGGCGTGGTGGGCACGCACAAGCACCGAGGGACCGTCGTGATGATGTGCCTCGAGGGCAGCGCGCGCTACCTCGAGTACGACTGGGTCGCCGGCCCGGGAAGCTTCATCTTCGAGCCGCCGGGGATCTCCCACACCCTCGTCACCGACCACCCTCAGGGAGTGAAGCTCTTCGGCTGGATGCAGGGGCCGATCGAGTTCTACGACGAGCAGGGCGGGTTCGTCGAGTCCCTCGACGTCTGGTGGTACATCCACCACTACGAGACCTACTGCAAGGAGAACGGGCTCGCGATCAATCCTCAGCTCTACCTGTGAGACGGGGGGCCCGAGGTCGGCGGCCCTTCACGGCGCTGCCTCTCGTCGGGCTCCCGAGATTGTTGACAATCGTGTCTACAGCCTCCTACTGTTCCGGGCGGTGGTAGCGCGAACGCTGGGGGGCACCGGCGCGAAGGACCGCGATCCGGCGGTGCGTCCGAGGATCGGCATCACGACGGCCGGAGATCGGCGGGGCGGCGGACCTGCGACGCCACAGCCGGCCGACGCCGTGTACGTGCAGCTGCGCCAAGAGCTCATCGCGGGCGATCTTCTTCCCCAGCAGCGCCTGGTCGAGGCCGAGCTCTGCTCTCGGCTCCACACGGGCCGTGGCACCGTGCGGGCGGTGCTGCTGCGCCTGGAGCACGAAGGGCTAGTGGTACGGGAGCCCTATCGGGGTGCGCACGTGCGCGTCGTCGACGAGCGGGAGGCCGTGGAGATCACCGAGGCCCGGGCGGTATTGGAGGCGCTGGCTGCCCGGCGTGCAGCAGTGATGGCCGATGAGGGCGACCTCGCCGAGATCCGTGCGATCCACTCCGAGATGCGGCCCGCGCTGAAGAAGGGCGACCTGCTCGCGTACTCCGACGCCAACCGCCGCCTGCACGCGCGCATCGTCGAGGCCTCGCGCCACGCCACGACCCAGCACCTGCTGAGCGGGCTCAAGGCTCAGATGGTGCGCTACCAGTACCGCACCATCCTCGTTCCCGGACGGCCTCAGCAGTCCCTGGCCGAGCACTCCGCCCTGGTCGGCGCCATCGTCCGGCGCGATCCGGACCGCGCGGCGGCTGCGATGATCGCGCACCTGAATGGCGTCGTGACCACCTTGTACACTGCGGCCGGCCGCGGAGCGGACTCCGCCAGAGGCCTCGGGTGAGGAGGATCCGCGATGTCGGCTTCGGCGACCGAGACGCGCGCCTGTCCGCGCCGGCTCGAGCGCGGCAGCTGGTGGAGCCCGTCGCCGTCGCGAAGGCCGCGGTGATTCGCCACCATCAGGCGGGCGGACGCCGACGACACGACGTGCGAACGGAGCCGCCGTTGTGGCAGGAGCCGAAACGTTACAAGACCTTGACAAGTCGGACACCTGACTGGAACGATCGCTCATCGTGCGCACGGACGCTCGGCCGTCGGACATCCTCCATCTGCGACGCACCCCAGCGGAACGGGCTGCGCCGAGACGGGACCGGGGGGCCGATCGTGCCCGCCGTCGTTGAGGCGCGTCCGATGATCGGGGCCTGAGCGGATGGCATCCCAGATCTTCGCCTACGCGGTCATCGGGCTCGGCTCGGGCGCCCTGATCGCAGGAGTCGGCCTCGGCGTCGTGCTCAGCTACCGCGGGTCGGGCGTCATCAACTTGTCCACCGGTGCGATCGCCATGCTCGCCGGCTACTGCTACTGGGCACTCGCGACCGGCGAGTTCGGTGTGACGTTCCCCACCGCATGGACGGTGGTACTGACGCTCCTCTTCAGCGTCGTGATCGGAATGATCTTCGAGTTCGGCCTTGTGCGCCCGCTTCGGCGCCAGCCCCCGCTCGCCAAGCTCGTCGCCACCTTGGGCGTCCTCCTCTCTGCCCAGGCGGCGGTCGTGCTCGCCTTCGGAGACACAGCGCACCCCCAGCCGTCCATCCTTCCGGGCGGCAACGTGACACTGTTCACAGTGACCATCCCGAACTACGACCTCTGGATGGCCGGCATCATCCTCGCGGTCGCGCTCATCGCCGCCGCCGCCTACCGTTGGACCCGCTTCGGCATCGGGACCCGGGCCGCCGCGGAGAACGAGGCCTACTCCACCTTGTTCGGACTGTCGCCGAACCGCTACTCGATGGGGAACACCGTGGCCATGGCGGTGATCATGGGCCTCGTCGGCATGCTCGCGGCGTCGATCGCCGAGGTCGACCCCACCACCCTTGTGCTCATCATCGTCCCGGGCCTCGCCGCGGCCATGTTCGGGAGGCTCACCGGCTTCACGACGACCTACATCGCCGGGGTGGCCATCGGCATGGCCGAGTCGGTCCTCTTGTACCTGTCGACCCAGAGCTGGTTCCCGACCAGCAACGGTGGGCCACTGCCCGGCGTCGACGAGCTGCTCGTCCTCGTGGTGCTCGTCATCGCGACGTTCTTCCGCGCAGGCAAGATCCCGTCACGGGGAGACATCGTCGAGCGGCGTCTCCCGAGGGCGCCGCGACCGATTGCCCCACTGCGCACCGCCGCCGTGTTCGTGCCGATCGCGGCCGTCGCCATGTGGGCGCTCCCCTTCGGCTTCAGGGAGGGGCTCATCACCTCGTGCATCTTCGCGGTGTCGCTGCTCTCGCTCGTGGTGGTGACCGGCTACCTGGGCCAGCTCTCCTTGGTGCAGCTCGGCTTGGCCGGCGTGGCCGGCTTCATGGTGTCGCACCTGTTCTCCAACTTCGGGATCGGCTTCCCCTGGGCGCCGATCGTCGGCGTCCTCGCCGCCACGGCGCTCGGGGTCGGCTTCGGGTTCCCCGCGCTGCGGGTGCGAGGAGTGCAGCTCGCCATCGTCACCCTGGCAGCGACGGTCACGCTCGAGACATTCTGGTTCAGCAACGGCAACTGGGGGGCCGGGGTGACCGGCGCCCAGGTCCCGGCGCCGTCGCTGTTCGGCTTCCAGTTCGGCACCAACGCCTCGCTCCACGGCCTAGGAGGCGGCGAGCCGAGCCCGCTGTTCGGATGGTTCTGCTTGATCGTGCTGACCGCCATGGCGCTCCTCGTGGCGAACCTGCGACGGTCCAGGCTCGGCCAGCAGATGCTCGCGGTCCGCGCGAACGAGCGCGCGGCATCTGCGACCGGGGTGAGCGTGCGCAACGTGAAGCTGGTCGGTTTCGGCATCGCGGCCGGCATCGCCGGCGTGTGCGGGGTGCTCCTCTCCTACAGCTACGGTTCGATCACCGCCGCGAGCTTCTCCACGCTCACCGCTGTCGCACTCGTCTCCTTCGTCTACATCACGGGGATCACCTCGGTCCCCGGCGGGATCTTCGGGGGCGTCATCTACACGGGCGGCATCTTCGCCTATGCCCTGCTGGACTGGTTCAACCTCCAGGGCAACTGGCTCAACCTGGCGGTCGGGTTCCTCCTGATCCTGGCGCTGATCAGCCGTCCGGAGGGTGGAGGGACCTATTTCTTCTACCATCAGCTCGCGGGCATCAGGCACGCCGCGGGCAAGCTGCTACGCAAGCCGCTGCCCCAGGAGAAGGACGCGGGTGGCGGAGGGCAGGCCGAGCATCGGCTCGGACCCGTCGAAGTCGAGGTGAGCTCGTGACCGCGGCGCTCGAGGCGAGGGGCATCTCGGTGAGCTTCGGCGCCGTCCACGCGCTCCAAGACGTCGACCTCGAGGTGGGCGCGGGCAAGCTCGTCGGTCTGATCGGGCCCAACGGCGCAGGCAAGACGACCTTTATCGACGCCGTCACCGGGTTCGTCCATGCCGCCGGCAGGGTTCGCCTCGCAGAGCGCGACATCTCGTCGCTCCCTCCGCATCGACGAGCACTCCTCGGGCTCGCTCGGACCTGGCAGACGATCGAGCTCTTCGACGACCTCACCGTCCGGGAGAACCTCGCCGTGGCCGGAGGTCGCACGTCGCTGTCCTCCTCCTTCGCCGAGATCGTCTTCGGGCGCGAGCCTCGAGCCGAGCAGGTCGCCGAGGAGCTGCTCACCCTCCTGGATCTAGAGAGCATCGCCGAGGAGATGCCGAGCGATCTGCCGCAGGGTCGCAAGAAGCTCGTGGGTATCGCCCGGGCCCTCGCCAGCAAGCCGAGCCTCCTCCTGCTCGACGAGCCGGCAGCCGGTCTCGACACGAACGAGAGCCGCGACCTCGGCCAGCGCCTCCGGCGGCTGGTCGAAGGCGGACTTCCGACGTTGCTGATCGACCACGACATGGGGCTCGTGCTCGGGATCTGCGACCAGATCTACGTCCTCGACTTCGGGAAGATCATCGCCCAAGGGACTCCCGACGAGGTCCGGGGCGACGCCCAGGTGCTCGCGGCCTACCTCGGCAAGAGCGACGCCGAGGTGAAGTCCGGAGCGCCGGGAACGAGCAAGTCGTGGGCTGCCGTCGCCGAAGGGGTCGAAGAGCAGTGAGTGAGCCCCTGCTCTCGCTCGAGAAGATCTCGGCCGGCTATGGGCAGGCCAACGTCGTCAGGGACATCGAGCTCGAGGTGCTCCCCGGCGAGATCGTGACTCTGCTCGGCCCGAACGGGGCGGGGAAGACCACCACGCTTCGGGCCATCTCGGGCC